>JASJDI010000309.1 GCA_030065155.1 Xenococcaceae cyanobacterium MO_188.B29 | reverse complement strand
TAATAGTTTAGTATTAGGACAAAAAAAAGTCGAAGGCAAATCCAATGAAATTACAGCTATTCCTGAACTTTTAAAGGTTTTATCCTTAAAAGGATGTATTATTACCATTGATGCCATCGGCTGCCAAAAGAAGATAATTAAACAAATTATTGGTCAGAATGGTGAGTATGTCATTGCTCTGAAGAAGAATCAAGCTGGTTTGTATGAGAGGGTCGAGAAATTATTTGAACAAGCCATCCTTAATAATTATAAAGGGTTAATAAAAACGGAATATCGACGGTCTGAAGATGACCATGGAAGACAGGAAACCAGATATTGTCAAATCCTAACTAATATCAGTCAAGAAATTGACCCCCAGGGAGAATGGAAGGGGTTAAATTCCATAGCTTATGTAGATTATTTACGAACAGAAAAAGGAAAAACTACTCTGGAAAGAAGATATTTTATTAGTAGTCTCAATGATGAAAATCACAAAGCAATTGCCATAGCTATCAGAAAACATTGGTGCATAGAGAATCAATTACATTGGGGAGGCACGGACGGCGAACCTGCGTCGCCGTATGGAGTGCCATTTCTAGATGTAAGTTTTAATGAAGATGCTTCTCGGATTAGAAAAGATTATGCTCCTGAGAATTTAGCTATTATCAGACAAGGATTTCATCAATTAGATGCGTTTTCCCTATCATGGGGGCAACCCCCAAGACCGCACTGTCTCACCCTGTCAATCATCTGTAGTTAAGTTAAATGAAAATGGTATTACTTTCTCTCTAGGTTACAGTTTTTAAGATGTCAAGTTGAACTGTTAAATAAAAATGAAAACGATATTATTGTTGCTTTCTTGTTCCATGATTAAAAATCAACTAGTCTTCCCATCTTCTTAATCCTTTGGGTAAAATCTGAGGTACTCTGGGATTTGTGATAACTTGAATACTTCAGGAGGGAATTTTGGAACGCACCTTTATCATGATTAAGCCCGATGGGGTACAACGTCATTTAGTAGGGGAAATTCTTCATCGCTTTGAAGCCAAAGGCTTTACCTTGGTAGGACTCAAAATGATGCAAGTATCTCGTGAACTAGCCGAAAAACATTACGATGTTCACAAAGGCAAGCCATTCTTTTCTGGTCTAGTTGATTTTATTATTTCTGCTCCCGTAATTGCTATGGTTTGGGAAGGAGAGAACGTAGTTACTGCTGCCAGAAAGCTTATTGGTGCTACTAATCCTATTAGTGCCGATCCTGGTTCAATTCGTGGTGATTTTGGTGTTAGTATTGGTCGTAACCTAATTCATGGTTCTGATGCGATCGAAACTGCTCAAAGAGAAATAGCTCTTTGGTTTACCGATGAAGAACAAGTAGGCTGGGAACCTGTTAGACGTTCTTGGCTATACGAATAAATTAAACTCTAGAAGAGGTAAGAAATAAACTAGATAAACTTCGTATTTCTTATTTCTTCTTTTATCAATCTGCTTTAGCTAAATATTTGATCTAGATTAATATGTATATTTACTATCTGATTACTAGATGCTTTCCGAGATTAAAACCCTAGCTGAAACTTTAACTCCCAGACTGATAGAAATCCGTCGCCATATTCATGCTCACCCAGAATTAAGTGGAGAAGAATATCAAACTGCTGCTTATGTTGCTGGAGTATTATCTTCTTGCGGTATTCATGTTAAAGAGGCAGTGGGAAAAACGGGGGTTGTCGGTGAATTAAGAGGTGAAGGAGGCAATGGAAGAACTTTAGCTATCCGCACTGATATGGATGCTTTGCCCATCCAAGAGCGTACCCAATTAGACTTTGCTTCTCGTACTCCTGGCATAATGCACGCCTGTGGTCATGATGTTCATACTACCCTAGGTTTAGGTACGGCAATGGTCTTATCTCAGCTAAAAGAATCATTACCAGGCAGTATCCGTTTTCTCTTTCAACCAGCAGAAGAAATTGCCCAAGGAGCAAAGTGGATGGTGAAAGATGGCGCGATCGAATCGGTTGATGCTATTTTAGGAGTACACGTTTTTCCTTCTATTCCTGCTCGTCATGTAGGTGTTCGCTACGGTGCTTTAACGGCAGCAGCAGATGATTTAGAAATTATTATTCAAGGAGAATCAGGACATGGAGCGCGTCCCCATCAAGCGATCGATGCTATTTGGATTGCTGCTCAAGTTATTACCAGTTTACAACAGGCAATTAGTAGAACCCAAAATTCTTTGCATCCTATTGTTTTAACTATCGGCAAAATCGAAGGTGGTAGAGCGTCTAATGTGATAGCTGATATGGTAAAAATGGTAGGTACTGTCCGCTCTCTTCATCCTGACAGTCATGAAACTTTACCTAAGTGGATTGAAGATATAGTTGCTGGTATTTGTCGTATTTATGGAGCTAAATATCAAGTAAACTATCGTCGGGGAGTTCCTTCTGTTCAAAATGATCCTAATCTCACTAAGATATTAGAAGAGGCAAGTAGAGAAGCTTGGGGAAGCGATCGAGTCCAAATTATTCCTGAACCTTCCTTGGGAGCAGAAGATTTTTCTGTCTATCTCGAACACGCACCTGGATGCATGTTTCGTTTAGGAATTGGACATAATGACAAAGAGAACTATCCTTTACACAATCCCCTCTTTGAAGTTGATGAAGCAGCAATTCTCACTGGGGTAGTTACCTTGGCTTACACTGCTTATAAATATTGGCAGAATCAATAGATTTTTTGTCTCAGTCTCAGTAATAGGTAATAGGTATAGTTTGTAACATTAGACCTGTCTTGAAAGTCAAAAGTCAAAAGTCAAAAGTATGACTTTCATTCCTGGGTTGTGAACAATAGTTCATGGCATCTCTTGCATAAATAAATTCAAGGGAACGGTAAGACAAGGGAGACAGGGGGGACAAGGGAGATAAGGGAGATGAGGGAGACAAGTGAGATAAAGGAGAAATTGCTCCCTACACTCCCGAATCTTCCTCAACCGCTGAATTTAGGACTTATGCAAGAAGTCTAATGTTAACTGTCGTTACCAGTCTGCGTTCACAAAACCTTAATGTTTTGGCTTTTCTCACTGAGTCTATTCGAGCCTCTCGTCAAGGAAGTTCTTCTCCCTCTTTACTTCCTGTTTAGTTCTTCTCTTCTTGTCAATCTTTCTGAATTCCTGCCCCCTGTGAACTATTACAATTTAGCCTCTCACCTTATCATAAAAAACTTTTGTAAGAGTTTGTTAGTTAATAGCGATCAGCTTCGCTGGCACTGCGTGATCGCGCTTATCAAAAATTGCAAAATTTCTCACTATACCACAAAAGACTTTTGCAAGAGGTCTAGTCAGTAGGCAGTTTGACTTTGAGAATGTTCTACACAGATTCTGTATGAACTCGACTAGGCTAATCTGGCACAGAATCAACACCCCACCTCTGGGGTCTGGGATCTGGGAACGTGGTCGTCGCATCGGCTCGATATTTCTCGATTAGCTCATTCAAAAGTGCATTTAGGTTTTCCTGTGCATCGGAATTCTCTCCGTTAAGAGCGTCATCATAGATGTCTGTTGCTCCGTCGTTTTCTAGACCAGGTACTTCACCCTGCACATATTTAAACAGTTGGTAATTGGGTGTCTTTGCTGCCTGATAATTCAGCTTGTAATCGTGATTTCTGATCGTCGCCCGCTTTATGGCGACGTCGAATTCGTCGATGGAGACGAAAAATTGTGAGAAGTTGTACTCACGTTCCTCCGGCTGAGCCCCTTTATTTTTAAAGAGTTGCGTGAGGCTGAAGGAATCTATGTCTGTGTTGGAGCATGTTTTGGGTCCGCCACCAATTTTTGTAATCGTTGCGTACAGATCCACCACATGGACCAAGTGGTGGGTTACGCAGTTTAGCTTGTTGGCGTGCAAACAGAAGGGATTGATCGACTCACCTTTGTACTCCTGCACGATGGCCAGTCCATCAGCGATGATCATAGGTATACGCACGCCGCCTTCGTAAATAGTCACCTTGGCCTCTTCGAGCGCAATATCCTGGGGGGAACCATTGTCTCCGATAAAGATGATGACCGTATTCCTTAATTGCTCCTCGGGAATTGCTTCAATATCTGGAGATGATGAAAAAGGGAAATCCATTCCTATCAGCCTACCGATGTTGGAATCCATGTTCTGCACCATGAGGTTGAATTTGTAATCGGGAGTGGTGGAGTCGCCTACTGTCGTTGGGTCGTATCCGTCTGGCGGTTCATGAAATGGATCGTGTGGTGTGTGGAACGCGATGGTGGCAAACCACGGTGTTTCCGGGTCAAGTCCCTTAACCCAGGTCGCCGCTTCATCTACAGTATCTTGTGTAACGTAGGTTATTGAGGACGAACAGGTTTCATAATTATCGGAGTTGTCTTTGGTCCAATTGTAATAATCTGGAACTATCCCTGCCAGTGTACCCACGTGTTTGTCCCATCCGTGATCTGGAGGGCGGTTGCCGGGCTGGTCTCCCAGATGCCATTTTCCAAAGAGTCCACAGGCATACTCATTGGGAAGAACCTCGGGCAACGAAATTACTGTGGAAGCGGGTAGCTGGGGCTTGAGTGGATTTCCAATGCCGTTCTTCCAAGGATGGGTCCCCGTGTAGATGGATGCTCTGGTTGGGGAGCACGCGGGCTGTGCCCAGGCTTGGTCAAAGTAGAGACCGTTGCGCAGAAATCGGCTCACGTTGAGAAGTTCTCCGATGATATCGGTAGAACCATCGTTGGTGACCACCTGCATTTTTCGGCTCGCGCCGGAGTCGGTAATGCTGACTGCATCTTTGCCGAGGTCATCCGCAATGATTAGCAGGATGTTTGGATAGCCGGTGATAGACATGTTTAGCTCCTTTGTTGGTGAAGGTTCTTTCTTTTTCATGGTAATAATTACCCATAAATTAAGGTAATTATTTTTAGAGGATGTCTGAAAAGTCAAAAGTGATACTTAATCAAGTGAAAAAAGATTGCTAAGACTAAATTCAATCTGAGGAAAAAGCGATCGCGCTACTCCAGGATAAAGGGGAAGAAGAACTGGCATCATCAGCAACCGAGACGGATTGGATTGGCTGTTCCTGCTGTGAAGGCTGATGATGATTCCTTTCTACTGCAATAGATTGTTCGATTTGTTGATTAAATTGAGCAATCTGTGCTTCTAACGCCCTCAACTATAGTTCGGTTGCTATCGCTGGTTGAAATAATAAAGAGTCTAATTCTCCTTTAGCATCTAGTGCATGAATATCATCACAACCACCAATATGCTGATTGTTGATGAAAACTTGCGGGACGCTCTTTCTGCCATTAGCACGTTCGGCCATTTTTGCTCTAGCTTCTTTATTGCCATCTATTTTATATTCAGTAAAATTAACCCCTTTCCACCACAGAAGTAATTTAGCGCGAATACAGTAAGGACAAGTCTGCCAAGTATATATTTCTACATTGGCTTTAATCTTTTCTGGGTGACGATTCAAAATAGGATTAAGAAAATCTAACATGGTTTTTATCGGTATTTTTTCCTTGATTATAGTTAACAATTAACAAAATTACTCAATAATTTTCAACTCTTCCAAATTCCAAAAAGCTCCTCCTAAAGGAGAGAATTCTATTGTTTGAATATTATTCCGTACTGCCCCAAAATAAAAACGATTAGCTAAATAAATAAAAGGCACTTTTTCTTCAACTAAAGCTTGAGCTTCTGCATAAATAGCTTTACGTTTTTCCATGTCTAATTCTCTTGCTCCTTTGATAAATAGTTGACCAATTTCTTCTTCCCAAGGGTCTACTTTTCTTCCTTGAAGAGGTTTTTGTCCAGGCTTAGGTTTTTGATTAAACATATGTAAGCTACCATTAGGATTCCAAATATTAGCTCCACTATTAGGTTCATTTCCACCAGTAAAACCAAGTAAAACACATTCCCATTCAAGAGAGTTACTGAGTCTATCTGTTAAAACATTAAAAGCAAGAGGACTAAAATCAACTTTAATGCCAATTTTAGCCAAATCGTTAACAATTTGTGAACCCATTGCCTCTCTACCTTTGTTACCAGAATTAGTGCTTAAACTGAAGCTTACTCGATTGCCTCGATCGTCAAGTAATTGTTGTCTATTATTATATTTAAATCCAGCTTCTTTTAATAACTGTTTTGCCTTTTCTGGGTCATAATCATAGCCTTTTAAACCTTCATAATAAAAAGGAGACTGGATAGCAATAAAAGAGTTTTGCGGTTGTCCTAAACCACGATAAATATTATTAGCCATTCTTTGTCGATCGATCCCGTAGGCAACGGCTTGTCTAAATTTTAGATTATTAAACCAACGAGACTTAATAGGATCGACTAGAGGCTTGCCATCTCTTGAGCCTGTATTAAGATTAAAAGTAATATAAACACTACTATAGTCGGGACCCCCATTATAAATAGTAAAGTTACCTCGCTCTTCTTCTTTTTTTAAGAGAGAAAAATATTCAGGATAAACTTCTACAGAATCTAAACCACCCGAACGAAATTGCAGTAAAAAAGTGTCGGTAGATTCAACTATTTCCCATACTACTCTGTCAATGTAGGGTAAGGGGTTGTCTGCATCTTTTTTCCAGTAATAAGGATTGCGCTCAAAAATCACCCGTTCATCGGTAGTATAACTTTTAAGTTTATAAGCATTGCTAGCAACAATTTTGTCTGGTGGGGTATCTACAGACCAAGTGGAAAGAAAAAGCAAATTTCCATCTTTATCTTTATTTTCTACTGTCTCTCTTAAAATATGTGCAGGTAAAATATTTGCTCCACTAGTACCTAAAAATGGGGCAAAAGGTTCAGGTAAAGTAAATTCTACTTGTAAGTCATTGAGTTTGCGTACTTTAGGTAAAGCTCTACTCTGACCAATCCGTAAAATGTCCCTCATCCCACTGGGAATAGCTTCATTAAAGTAAAGTTGATTGTAAGTAAAATCTACATCATCAGCCGTTAAAGGATGTCCATCCGACCATTTTAGACCTTCTTTTAAAGTAAATACTATCCGTAGTTTATCCTCAGAAATTGTCCAAGATTTGGCTAAAGCTGGCTTAATTTCTGCCGTGAAGGGGTCTTGCTCCGTTAGTCCCGAAAAAATCATCCCACCAACACTACTGCTAGTAGCATCTTGAGAAATTACAGGATTAAAAGTTTTAGGTCCTTCTACAATAGCTAGTACCAATGGAGGAGCTTGGTTAGCATCAGCTTTTAAACTTGCTGGATTACAACCAGTAATAACTAGAGCAGTAACTAGAGCTAGAGCGAGCAGTTTTTTCTGACCCCGCAAGCTTCTTCTTATCAATCTGAGCAATTTAGATATGGAATAGTAGTAAGTAGATAAATGCAAAATTGACTAATCCTTTACTTAAATAAATATAGGTCTAATTTTAAATAGATTGACGTACTCTACGACTGAGCTAACGCTACAGTCGCAGAATCTTGAAGGACATTAATCCTTACTGGCTGCGTCAAGCAGACCCTACTTACTCGGAGGAAAACCTCTTTGTAGCTACTTTTAAAACCAATATTTAGACT
>JASJDI010000028.1 GCA_030065155.1 Xenococcaceae cyanobacterium MO_188.B29 | reverse complement strand
GAAATTTTCTCAGATAAAATTAAACATTTTGTTTATGTTAGTTCTGCTGGAGTTTATCTTAAATCAGAGCAAATGCCTCACCGAGAAGGCGATCCAGTCGATCCTAAGAGTCGTCAT
The DNA here is from genome assembly GCA_030065155.1 of Xenococcaceae cyanobacterium MO_188.B29. Lineage (GTDB taxonomy): Bacteria > Cyanobacteriota > Cyanobacteriia > Cyanobacteriales > Xenococcaceae > JASJDJ01. The sequence goes on along the minus strand of JASJDI010000028.1, from coordinate 31,414 downwards.
AAAGGTAAACACAACACAGAAGATTATTTGGCAAAATCTTCTCTTCCCTGGACTTCCATTCGTCCTACCTATATTTATGGGGCAAAAAACTATAATGATTTAGAGGCTTGGTTTTTCGATCGCCTTGTCAGAAATCGCCCAATTTTAATACCTGGTGAAGGTTTACACATTACTCAATTTGGTCATGTCCAAGATTTGGCTAAGGCTATGGCAGCAGTTTTAGGTAATTCCCAAGCTATTGGTCAGATTTACAATATATCTGGCGATCGCTATGTTACTTTTAAGGGGTTAGCTTTAGCTTGTGCAGAAGCTGCAGGTAAATCGGCTGAAGAAGTGCAAATTATTTCTTACGATCCAACTAAGTTTGATTTTGGTAAGCGCAAAGCTTTTCCTGTCCGTCTCCAGCACTTTTTTGCCGATGTAAATAAAGCGATGACTGAATTAAATTGGCAACCAGAATACGATCTTGTATCTGGATTGAAAGACTCTTTCCAAAATGACTATTTAGCTTCAGGACGAGATCGAGCAGATATTGACTTTTCTGTGGATGAAGAAATATTAGCAGCAATAGCAGGATAAATATAAATCCCGCCAGAGATTAGAGTTAAGAGTACTGATAGCCAAAAAGCAACTAAACCGACTAAATGCCAAGGTGCAGATAAAGGGGCAATTAAAATAGCGATCGCCATTATTTGAGTAACCGTTTTCAGTTTACCCGAAAGATTAGCACCTTGGATTTGGTTATTTCCAGTCAATTTTGGGTTAACTCTCCACCCCGCGATCGCTAATTCTCTCGCTAAAATTAGAAATACTCCCCAAGCTGGCACTTGTTGTAATTGAATTAAGCCGAGTAAGGGAGCTAGTACTAATAATTTATCCACTAGAGGATCGAGAAATTTACCTAATTCGGTTACTTGGTTTAATTTGCGAGCCAAATAGCCATCTAGCCAATCTGTGCCAGCAGCTATCAGAAAAATAATGGTACATAGCCAAAGATGTCGGGGTGTGGGATAACTGAGAAAGTAAAGAATAAAGGGTAACCCGAAAAGACGAGAAACAGTAATCCAGTTAGGAAGGTTCATAGAATTTATAAATTTATATTTTTAATAGATTCTGATAGTTGAGATACATTTCTGGGAACTATAAGAGCATAAATTGTTGATTTTTATCCAGAAAATTATCTAGCGCAACCAAAATAATAAGTCTATATCTTCTCTATGTCTTTTGATATTAAAAACGGACTTTTTAAACTAAATATTACTGATTATCACGCTATTTTGGGAGTTCCCCTCAATGCCGATACTAAGCAAATTCGCCTTCAGTATCTCAAAATTGCGCAAAAATTGCATCCCGACACTTGTAAAGCTGACAAAGATACAAAGAAACTAGCTAGCGATCTTCTTTCTAAGTTAGTTAATCCTGCCTACAAAAAAATATCGCAAAAAAATTCTTATTCTGAATATCAGCTGATATTAACTCAAATCGGCAATCGTTTAGCTGAACAGACAGATAAAGTCACCATTGCTAGCGAATCAGCTAGAGAATTATTACAGGCTGGCAATAAACTAGAACTTGTGTACAATAAGCTGGTTAAGAATATCGTTAAAGAACAATACCAATCTTTAGAGGAGACAACAAAATATATTGCTCAACTCAGTGAACTTAATTTGGTTTATTTAATGCTAAGCCAGGGACAAACCATCAGAAAAGAAAAATCTCCACCTGCTAAAACCATTGAAAGCCAAAGCGAGCAGAAAGTCCCATCTACTAATCAGGAGAATTCTAATTCCACTTCTCAGGAAAACAATGATGAATTAATCGTCAAGTCGAGAATAGACTCCTTTATTAGACGCGCTCAAGAGTATATGTCCAAAAATAGCTATGCTATGGCAATCTCTGAATTAAGAGGAGCTTTAAAAATCGATCCAAATCATAGTACTGCTCATGGGTTATTAGGAAAAGCTTATTTAAAGCAAAATCAGCTAACGATGGCAAAAGTTCATATTAACAAAGCCTGGAATGCTAATCCCAAAGATCCCGTGGTAATTGAATGTAAACAATTATTAGACAAACTAAATAAAGGTATTAACAAAAATAAATCTAAATCTTCTACTTCTAGCTACGGAGGTAAATCTCAAGCTAAATCTTCAAGCGGAAGTATTTTTGGCGGTTTATTCGGCACCAAAAAAAAGTAATAACAATTTGAATTAAAACCATGACACATCATTTGTGTAGGAGCAAATGGCGGTTCGCCCCTACAATGGATCTGTATTAAACACCATGTAATTTGGTATAAGATAACAAGAGAAAATCAGTAGTAGCCTGTTGATTCTTTTTTATAATTGCTCAATGATTCATCAACCCCCAGCCGGAGCCAGAGATTTATTTCCTTTAGAGGTAGCTCAAAAATGTTGGATTAACGATCGCCTACAAGAAAAATTCCAGAAATGGGGCTATAAACGCATTGTAACTTCTACTTTGGAATGGTTAGATACTTTAACTGCTGGTGGCGCAATTAAACCTTCAACCGTTATTCAACTACAAAATAATTCGGAAAAAACCCTCGGATTACGTCCAGAATTAACAGCTTCTATCGCTCGTGCAGCTGTCACCCGCATGGCGGGCAATACTTATCCTCAACGTCTTTGTTACCGAGCGAATGTCTTTCGCAATCCATCCCAAAATCGTCACGGTCGTCAATTAGAATTTTATCAAGCAGGGGTAGAATTACTATTTGCTGGGGGAGTATTAGCAGATGCAGAAATTCTTTTGCTTCTAGCAGACTGTTTAGAAGATTTAGGTATTCAAAATTGGCATCTTCTCTTAGGGGATGCAGGTTTAACTCGATCGCTTTTAAATATTTTTCCTAATTCTCTCAGGCAACAAGTCCGCTATTGTTTGGCGAATCTCGATCGTATTACCCTAGAAAATCTGCCTCTTGAGCCAGCATTAAAGGAACAGGCTTTATTATTATTTGATCTGCGAGGATTACCCAAAGAGGTACTAGCTAAGGTTGCTCATCTAGATTTAGACGATACAGCCAAAACCATAGTTAATAATTTGAAATCTTTGATAGATTTACTCAATCATAGCTCTCCAGTTCCCATAACTCTCGATCTAAGCTTAGTACAAACTCTTGATTACTACACTGGTATCGTTTTTGAAGTTGTTAGCTACCAAGGTAATCAATCTCATATTATTGGGCAAGGAGGACGTTACGATCGACTATTGGGACTGTATCATCCTCAAGGAGAAACTTCGCCTGGTATTGGGTTTGCCTTCAATATAGAAGATTTACACTCTTGTTTATTACCTACAGGTCAATTACCTCAACAAACCTTAGCTAGTGACTGGCTAGTTATTCCTCAAACTCCTCAAGCTAACGGTGCTGCTTTTATCCACGCTCAAAAACTGCGTAACGCCCAACCCACGGTTAGAGTAGAATTAGATTTGGGTGGACGTTCTAGTGAAGAAATTAAGGAATATGCTCGTACTTGTCGCATTAAAAATCTAGTTTGGATTCAAGAGGATGGTACAGCTATTACTGAAAGTATCTAGATAAAATGATGAAGACTCAATCTACAAAGAATGAAAAATAATACGATTGCGACCTTGTTTCTTAGCCTCATATAGAGCTAAATCTGCTACAGCTATTAAACTATCCGCTACCATAGTTGGAGAAGGAACGATATTGGTCACTCCCTGACTGAGAGTAACATAATCGCTAACAGTAGATAACTCATGTTTAATCGCCAAATTTCTGATTGCCACTTTAATTTTGTGAGCAATGTAAATTGTTCCTGCTGAATCAGTATGGGGTAAAATAATAGCAAATTCTTCTCCGCCATAACGAGCAACTAGATCGGCAGGGCGTTTAACTGCACGATGGATAGCTTGAGCTACCTGTTCTAAACAACTATCTCCTGATTGATGTCCATATCGATCGTTGTAGAGTTTGAAATAATCGACATCACAGATAATTAATCCTAAAGGAGCTTTTTCCCTCATGAGCCTTTTCCATTCTTGGTTTAGATATTGATCAAACCGAAGGCGATTAGCTACTTTGGTTAAACTATCAGTCAGAGCTAATTTTTGCAGTTGTTGATTAGCTAAATATAAATCTTTTTCTATTCGATGGCGGTTGTCAATTTCTTTTTGTAGAAGCTTGTTTTTGTATTTTAGCTGATTTTGTAATTCCCTAATTTCTAGTTGTCTTTGTATCCGAGCTAATATTTCTTTAACTTCAAAAGGTTTGGTAATATAGTCTACTCCTCCTAGTTCTAAACCTTTAACTTTACAGTTAACATCATCAGAAGCAGTTAAAAAAATAATCGGAATTTCGTTAGTTTGTTGATGAGATTTTAAATGGTGGCAAACTTGATAGCCATCAATTTTAGGCATCATCACATCTAAGAGAATTAAATCTGGAAGTGTAGAGTGTGCCAGTTGTATGGCTGTTTCTCCATTTAAACTATGCTCAATTTTATAACCTTGGTTTTCTAAGATTAAGCGTAGAACCTTGACTAGATTAGCTTCATCATCAACAATTAAAATTTTTTTGGGGTCAACACCTTGGAGAGTAGATTGCATAGCTTAAGCTAGAGTAAGCCTTTTTTAATTTACAATAGCAAAGTAAGTTCTTGAGTGCTGTGATCTGAAATTTTCTCTCAATAGATTTAATGATTGTAGATGTATTTAGTATGTATTGAGTAAGAATGACTCACCTTGCAAATATTTAGGAATAAGTTTCTCAGCCACATATTTAATTTCGTTTGAAAGCCATTTATGTTCTTTTGGATTATTCACATGAAAGGAAAAAACATCTATCAATGCCATGATAAAGAATGCCTCCACTATCTGTAGATAGTTTTCAGGGAGTTTACAGATAGTTTGATATCCTTCAAAAAAAGAGGTTCTTACTTGACAAGATAAATATTGAAGTTACTCGGCAACATCATAAAGGTAATAGCCAAAGCCACAACGAGCAAAATCAATCGGTCTAATTTGTTCGTTGTAAAATAGATAATTGCCATCATGTAAGTCTGCATGAATTAATCCCCAAATATCTGGCGATCGACTCAATTTTTTCATTATGCCTTCGCTTTTCTCGACTGCTGCTGTCAGCAATCTATAACTTTTAGCTGAAATCAAGCCAGAGGTTATTGCTGGAGCGAGTTTTGAGAGTGCTACACGGAAATGGCTTTCATCGTATACTGGGCGTTCAAAATTTTGTGGCAGCTTCCATTGACGGCTATGTTGATGTAACTTAGCTATTAGTAAGCCAAGTTGATAAGCTTGGTGTGGTGTTCTTTCAGCATTGGAGACTACCCCATCAATCCAACGTAACAAGGAACAATAAAACACATCCGTGGTGTTGTCTCCTAGCACTTGTGTAAGCCATTTACCATATTGATTTTGTAATGGTTCTTGCACTTTTATATCTGTTTCACGACATAAGGCAGCAAGCCACCTAAGTTCTGATTCAATAATGTTTGGTTTTTGCCAAATATTGTCCTGTATGCCTGAAATTAACTGGTGGATACGTAGAAGAAACTTTCCCTCTGGTGCTTCCACAGAGAAAGTGACGTTGCCACTATGACCCAGAAAATTAAGCTTTCCTTGCACTAAGGCATATTGGTTAAGTGCAGCTTGGGCAATGGGTTTATAACTGTTAATCTGCGCCATTGCTTCTACTTATTTACTTATCTAGTATTGATTTACACAGCAACTTTACTTTTAATTGAACTAACGAAATTAGCTAAAATTTTGAGTCCATTATCAGCAGATTTTTCGGGATGAAACTGAACTGCCATAATGTTATCATGAGCGATCGCAGCAGTTACTGTTTGAGAACCGTGAGTTACCATCGCTGCACTAACTTGAGGATCTTTAGGTTCTACATAATAAGAATGTACAAAATATACGTAGGGTTCAGATTGTAATTGCTGCCATAAAGAAAGATGAGGTTGAGCAAATTCTAATTGATTCCAACCCATATGAGGAATAGTAATTCCTGGCTCTGAGCGAAAACGACGTACCATTCCTGGTATGATACCTAAACCTGGTTCTTGTCCTTCTTCTGAACCATCGAATAAGATTTGTAGTCCTAAACAAATACCTAGAAAAGGTTTACCACTATCGATCGCTTTTTTGATAGGAATTTCTAAACCACGACTTCTAATATGCTGCACAGCAGGATCGAACGAACCCACTCCTGGCAAGACTACTGCATCCGCATTAGCAATATCTTCAGGAGAATCAGTAACTAAAGGTTTTGCCCCTGCTTTTTCTAGTCCTTTACAAGCAGAGTGCAAATTCCCCATATCGTAGTCAATAACTGCAATGGTAGCCATAGTTTTCTATTTATGTTCGTTCTTTCCTTATTTTACTTTGACTTTAATTGATTTTATCTATTGGTACACAAACACTCTCTCGACTGCACGAATCAAACCCATAATTTTCGTATTATCTTGGAGTTTTTAGATATTATCAGCTTATTTTCTCTGTTCAGCCACATCCTCGAAGAAATGTCTCAATTTCTCTAGATTCCTCCCGCTCGGAAAGTAGTTCAAACATATTGGATATATTTTTAGGAATGGCTCGCGGACGACCAGTTGTCCCGTCAACAAAAATCCAGTCTGTTTCTCCTACTGCTAAAATCTCATCCGAACAATCCCGCAGAAACTTATATTTGCGTAGTGAACGCGCTCTTCGCCAATTAGACACCCAGGTTAAGAGATTAATTTTCTCATGGGCAAAAGCAGGCTTAAAATATTCAATGCGGTGAGTTCTGACTACCCAAGCAGCACCCAAAACTCTGGTGGCTTGAGTACAGCCTTCCGCTTGAGCATGAAGTTCTGCTGCTTGCTGCATCCAACGCACATATTCTACATTATTGACGTGTCCATTCTCATCCATCGCCTGTTCAGGAACGATGAAAGTATGTTGGTAAATTCGGGGCATTAGCTTTTTTTTCTGAATGAGCAGCTTAAAACCTGAACTGGATTAAATCTTTCTCTGATTATCCTAAGTTTTCTGTTCACCTATTTGATTAGAATTATAAATGTTAATTTAGACAGAGAATTGGGAACTATAGATGGGCAAATTATTACAGATACAAATTTGTCTATCCGAATTGTCACAGCTACACCAGGTCTTACCACTACACAGCAAGTTATTCATCTAATTATGGAGCATCCCCAGGGAATTTCTGCTAAGGAAATAAGCCGTAAGCTCAATCGTCCCATTTCCATGATTCAGATTTGTCTAAAAAATCTCAAATCTTCTCGATGTATCTACAGTCGAACTAATAAAGAGAATAAGCAGTTAATATATTATTCTCGTTTTTCTCAAGGCAAAAAATAAAGTTGTTAATTGTTAGTTGCTATCATCTTCCACTGAGAAAAAGTAGCAGCTTGTCCACAATTATTATTATGTTGATCGCTTAAATTCCAAATAGTTCCTTGATTAATTAAAAATCTTTGACCAGTACTAGAAATCCTGATGCCAGAATAGTTGTCTATGTAGCCTTTTTTAGCTGCTTGTTGCAACATTTTCTGTCTTTCTTCTCTATTTATGGGTTCGGCAGTTAAGCGGGATGGAGTTTGGGTAAAATCTGACCAATTCATTTCCCAAAGTTCCAAAGCTATTTTATTTCCATAGTTAAGAATGGGATCTGCTTCTGTGCCATGAGAAACAACTACAAAAGGAGCAAAAAATAAAGATTTTGCTTGCTCAATAGGAGTACCGTTTCTAGCTATTAATTCTGAACTGAATAAGTGGGAGAAACTATCAAGTAAGATTTGACTCCAAGTAATTATTTGCTGTTGTTGCCATATTTCTTGAGGCATAGAATAAGCTGTCACGCTTTTAAATTTGTCTGTTGAGACTGAGCAGAGGGAGAAGGGGAAGCAGGGGAGCAGGGGGAGAAAAGAGATTCATAAATATACATTTTAATTCATAGCAGCTTAGTAAAAAAAGATTAAATTTGGCTAATTTCGATGATATTACCGTCTGGGTCTTGAGTAAATAAGGCAGCACGACCAGATGAACTCATTTGCACAGGATAACCATGATTTTGTAGTTTAGCTATGACTTCAGCCAAATTATCTGTTGCTAAAGCTAGATGAGGATTACGTCCCCATTTATCTGGATTAAATATTGGGTTGGTAAATTCAGGATTGACAATCAAATGAATTTGATATGCTCCAATTTGATACCAACTTCCAGCAAATTTGAGCGATCGCTTTTCTGATTTAGATAAGCTTAAAATATTGCTATAAAATTCTTCTGCTTTAGCTAAATCGGTAACTAAAATAGCTGTATGAAGACATTGAGTAATCTGCATAAAATTAAGATCAACTAGGTTGACTAACCACTAACTAACGTAGGGGCAAGGCAGTGCATTGTCCCTACCCACTAACTCAAATCCCTTTAAAACCTACTTCCATATCCTGATTTTTTTGTTTCACTGCTGTCTTAATTTCTTTCTCTTGTTGAGATACCCCAATTTGATTGAGAATAATCCCCATAATAATTACACTACCACCAATGTATTGAGCTACGGTAGGAGCTTCACCCAAAATAAAGTAAGCAGCTAAAATACCCGCTATAGGACTAATGGAACTAGCTAAAGAAACATCCGCAGCGTTAGTAGTTTTTAAACCCTTGAACCAAGCCAGTTGTCCACCCACTACAATTACTGCACCATAGATTAACATCCATTGCCAAACAAAAGGAGAAAAAGCATCGATAAAGTGCATCGCACCAAATAACTTGATAACTACTACAAAGAAAATAACTGTACCTATAGCTGTACGGAAAATAGTAAAGATACCTAAAGAGATTTGACCAAGGGAAACCTTACTAATAATAGTAGAAATAGCTAAAGCGATCGCTCCTCCTATTGCCATTAACTCTCCTCTACCAATACTAAACCCTGCCATTTCTACCATATTTTCATAGGGGGTTTGTAAGACAACGGTTAAAGCTACACCAACAAAAGAGATAATTGCCCCTGCTATTACCCAAAGATTAACTCTGTCTTTGAGAATTAGAATAGATAAAGCTAAAGCTAAAGGTGGCTCAATTCTGCCTATTAAAACTACATTATTAACGGCTGTTTGCTCAAGAGCCATAAAAATAAGTGAGGGAGCTAATGCCCCTGATAAAGTAGCTATCGCTAATAATCCCATCCAATCCAAAAAAGATAATCTTTTTAGAGCCTGAAGATTCCATTCTTTTGCATAAATAGCTAGTAATGCTAGTAAAGCGCAGAGATTACCTACAAATAAAACATTACAAAAAGAAATAGCGTTTCTACCCTCGATTAAATTGGCTGCACCGATTTCCGTTAAGCGACGGGTTACAGAGTTGGAAGCAGCAAAAATAAGGATAGCAACCAGTAAGTAGGTACGTCCTGAGATTTTATTGAGTAAGTTAGTTGTAGTAGCTGCTAAATTAGGCATTTTATCAATTGACCTTCTCTTTGTAGAATAGAATACCTAATTTTGTCGCAATAATCATGAAATAAATGACAGTAAAAGCATCTAAATAAGTAATTCATACCATTAATAAAATGTGATTTAAATCACTAAAACCTCTGATGCCATCCACAATGTTAAGTGTTAGAAAAGGTGAGTACTTAAGTAATTAAATAAGCAAAGTAATTATGCTTAAATTATCTAGTTTAGGTTTAAAATTTGCTCTGGGTATCTGTTTAGGAATTGTCCCACAGATGATTGCTGTTAACCCAGCGAGTGCGGTTGCTAAATATAATTTTGAATTTACAACTTTCTTAGCTGTTAAGAATGGACCATCGATAGCAGAAGTAACCAAAGGAACTATCACATTTGATTCCATTCTTGGCAATGAAACTGGAAAACCTGCTCAACAATTAGTTATTAACGAAATTACTTCGTCTTCTTTAGGCTCAGATGGAGATGGAGTTGAAGTAGGGGTAGATCTTTTATCTACTCCAGGTTTGATCGTATCTCAAAAACAAGCAAATAAAGAATTTATGGGCGAGAAATCACCAAGACTAATCTCCAACTGCTAACCTTTCTCTCAGCGAACAAAAACAACAGTTAGTCAAGAAAATTAATTCAGTAGAACAAGCAAACAAAAAACAATTACAACAAAAATTAAAAAGTAACCAACGCTTTTTATTTAAAATGACTTTTAAGTGGGTAGTAGGTGCGATCGTTGCTAGGGTAGCTTTTGTGAGTATTTGGAAATATACCCAGTGGGCGAGAGTGGTTAGAACAGAAGAACAGAACTGTCTGGAAAATACCATTAATCGAGTCGGGAGTCAGAATTAACTCGTTGTCATCTCTGGATTGTGAATGATAAAAGATTTGAGAAAGAATATTAAGCAGAAAAATGGGAGGTCGCATTCGACTCTCCCTTTTATCTGCTTTTCAAGTTATTCAAAAAATCAGTAATAATTAATTTGCATCTTCTGGAATCAAGTCACCTTCAGGTGAAGTCCCCTGACTGTTGTAAACATCTGACACTGAACCACTAATAGAGATTACTGCCTTTCTAAGAGCTTCAGTGCGATCGCTGATAAGATTTTGGGTAGGAACTTTTTCCATGACACCTAACTTTCTTAAGCGTTTTTCCGCTTGACCTTGCAATCCTACTAAAAATACTTGACGACCTTTCTCTACTGCTTCTTCAATGGCATTTTCCAAAGCTAAGGAAGAAGTCACACCCAAAATAGGTACTTCTGATAAATCTAAAACCAATGCCTGATAATCATTAATCAAATTGTGTTCGCGAGAAATAGCTTTAGCTACGCCAAAAATCATCGGGCCACTTAGGTAAAATAGCAGTACACTACCGTTGGCTCTTTCTAATAACTGTTTCTCTTCTGGGTTAAGGTCGATTTCTTCGTCATCGTATGTAATAGCCTTAACTGTATCCGCACGATGATTAGAAAGACGCTCAATAGTGAGAATATTGGCAATAAAAACCCCGACTCCTACAGCAACAATCAAGTCAACAAAAACGGTAAGGGCAATTACCCCATACATAATGAAGGCTGCTTTGGGAGAGATTTTGTGAGCGCGTTTGAGAAAACCCCAATCAACAATATTGATACCTACTTTAAGCGCAATACCAGCTAAAACAGCATTAGGAATACCTGTGAGATACTGACTCAATCCTAAAACAATCACCAGCAAAACCAATGCCCGAGTTAAACCAGATAGGGCGGTTCTACCACCAGCTTGAATATTAACTACAGTACCCATTGTGGCACCAGCACCAGCAATACCACCGAATAAACCAGAAACTAAGTTACCAATACCTTGACCGATTAATTCTTTGTTAGAGTTATGTTCGGTGCGAGTTAAACTGTCTGCCACTAAGGAAGTTAGTAAAGCATCGATACAACCTAACATTCCTAAAACCAAAGCATCAGCTATCATGGTTCGTAATTGAGCAGGACTGAAAGTAGGTACTTGTAGGCTTGGTAAACCAACTGAAATTTCGCCAATAGTGCGTATTTGGTCACTGCCGAATAAGAAAGTGGCAATTAAAGTCCCAACAATCAAAGCTAGCAGTTGAGGTGGAAATTTTTTCTTTAACTTGCTAGGACATAAAAAGAGAATAGCAACAGTTAAACTAGCTAAGAAAGTTTCGAGGGGATTAATATTAGCAAGTAGTGTGGGTATATTTTGTACTGTGCCAATTACTCCACCGCCAGGACCTTTTTGTCCCAAGAACGGTGCTATCTGCAAAATAATGAGAATGACTCCAATACCTGACATGAAACCAGATACTACAGTATAAGGCATCAGGGTCACGTATCTACCTAGCTTCAAAACTCCAAAAAGAATTTGGAAAACTCCTGCTAGCATTACTACAGTGAATGCCATTGCCATGCCGTTTTCTGGATTGGAAGCCGTTAGACTAGCAATAACTGCGGTCATTACTACGGTCATAGGACCAGTAGGTTCAGAAATTAGGGTAGGAGTACCTCCAAACAAGGCAGCAAAAAAGCCAATTAAAATTGCACCCCAAAGCCCCGCAGAAGCTCCCGCACCCGAAGCAACCCCGAAAGTTAGTGCCATTGGCAAGGCGATAACTGCAGCAGTAATACCGCCGAAGATATCGCCCTGGACGTTTCTAAAGTGAATCCGATTGGTAACACTCATTATTTCAAATCAACTCCTTCAGTAAGTAAACAGTAAAATTGTTCTATTGATTAAAATCAATTTAAATATGGGATCGATAGCTTTAAATCTATATAAAGTATGATACTGATTTTTCAGCAAAAAACAAGGGTTAATCGATCGAAGTTGCTAATGCGATCTAAAACCTGAGCTTATAGCAAACTACGAATTAAAAAATGTTGGTAAATTTGTATTGGTATAATAAAAGCCTCGGAGAATAGACTGACTAAATAATAGTACATTTTATTGCTGTAATTACTTGTAATTACTCATGCTTACTAGAATTTGCAGTGCTGCGATCGTTGGAATTGATTACATATTAAAAAAACTAAAACTCTTAATTTCATTCCCGTACTCTTTTTATATTTCCCAAAAAATCAGGTAAATTCTCGGTTAGAGAATAAAAGCATCGGAGAATAGACTAGCGAAGTAGGAGTAAACTTTATTTTTCTAATTACTCATGCTTGCCAGAATTTGGAGTGCTGCGATCGTCGGTATTGATGCGGTTAAAGTTGGGGTGGAAGTGGATGTCGCTGGCGGATTACCTAAAACTTTAGTAGTAGGACTCCCCGATGCTGCGGTACAAGAGTCTAAAGAGCGAGTAAAAGCAGCTTTAAAAAATTCTGGTTTTGCTTTTCCTGTCCGCAAAATTGTAATTAATCTAACTCCAGCAGACTTACGTAAAGAAGGACCTAGTTTCGATTTACCTATTAGTGTCGGTATTTTAGCAGCATCGGAACAAATCAATGCTCAGTTACTCGGCGATCATTTATTTTTAGGGGAAGTTAGTTTAGATGGTAGTTTGCGGGCTGTGGCAGGAGTATTACCCATTGCAGCAGCAGCCAGAAATTTGGGAATTGCTGGCTTAGTTGTACCAAAAGATAATGCCCAGGAAGCAGCAGTGGTAAAAGATTTAGCAGTTTATGGATTGAAAAGTTTAACCGAAGTAGCTGATTTTCTCGATCGACCAGAAAAATATCAGCCTGTAAAATCGGATATACAGAGTAAATTAGAACAATCTCGTCTTTATCTCCACAATCTTAAAGATGTTAAAGGACAAGTTCATGCCCGTCGTGCTTTAGAAATTGCTGCGGTTGGGGGGCATAATTTAATATTTGTGGGGCCTCCTGGAAGTGGTAAGACTATGCTGGCTAAACGCTTACCAGGTATTCTTCCGCCTTTGTCTTTCCTCGAAGCCTTAGAAGTATCACAAATTTATTCTGTAGCTGGTTTGCTTAAAGATAAAGGTTCTCTAATTACAGAAAGACCGTTTCGCAGTCCCCACCATTCTGCATCAGGACCTTCTCTAGTAGGAGGTGGTAGTTTTCCCCGTCCTGGCGAAATATCTTTATCTCATAAAGGAGTTTTGTTTTTAGATGAGTTAACGGAGTTTAAACGCAACGTTTTAGAATTTCTGCGTCAGCCTTTAGAAGATGGTTTTGTCACTATTTCGCGGACTCGTCAGTCAGTGATGTTTCCTGCTCAATTTACCTTAGTAGCTAGTACAAATCCTTGTCCCTGTGGTTATTTTGGCGATCCAATTCAACCTTGTACTTGCTCTCCTAGACAAAGAGAACAATATTGGGCAAAGTTATCAGGGCCTTTAATGGATAGAATTGATTTGCAGGTAGCAGTAAATCGTCTCAAACCAGAAGAAATGATCGCTCAAACTACAGGAGAAGATTCTACCTCGGTTAGAGCTAGAGTAATTGCAGCCAGAGAGCGCACCGCTCATCGCTGGCAAACTGACAAGCAGGAAAATACTAAATTATCTAGTCCCCAAATTACCTGTAACGCAGAAATGAATTCTAGTCATCTACGTCGTTTCTGCCAATTAGACCAAGCTAGTAGTAATCTGCTAGAAGGAGCAATTCGCAAGTTGGGCTTATCTGCTAGAGCTATGGATCGGATTTTAAAGGTATCTCGTACCATAGCCGATTTGGCTGGTGATGAACACCTAAAAAGCCATCATGTAGCCGAAGCAATTCAATATCGGACGATCGATCGTCTTCAGTAGGGGCGAACGGTTGTTCGTCCCTGCAATTATTCAATGTTCTTGGATCAAAACAAAAGGCTGAACAATCAAAGTCATGAATTTTTTATTTGGTTCGCTATTCCAGGTAGATAAATCTTGGGGAGAAGGTTTGTAGATGAGTTGTTGGCTAATCCAGCTTTTTACCGAAGTTGTATTGTCTTCAGCTACTGCTACTCCTACATCAATTAAATTTAATTGCTCTTTAACTATAACTACAGCGTCTCTTTGAGCATGAGGGATGAGTAAATTCCACTCAATGCTAGCTAGTTGTTCGCTTAATTGGGTTTTAATATCGGACATTATTAGGCTGTTTGGGCGACTAGGTAATATTACCGCACCTAGCTTAAATTTTCGCCTAAACTTGAGTAGGACAAAACTACTAAAAATAAATGATTTTTGCTCAGTCAGCATTTGATTTACGTTGCGAGTGGGGTTTACAAGGTATTAATCAACTTGCTTCTCTCAGTGATGTAGTTATTATTGTTGATATTCTTTCCTTTTCTACCAGCGTAGAAATTGCTACCAATAATGGAGCAGTTATTTTCCCCTATCAATGGAGAGACTTATCTGCGTCAGATTATGCCCGACAAGTTAAAGCAGAATTAGCAAGTCAAGAAAGAAGACCAAGTAGTGGTTATTCTTTAGCACCTTCTTCACTCATCAATATTCCTACTGGTACAAAATTAGTCTTACCTTCCCCTAATGGTGCTACTCTTTCTTTACATACAGACTCAAAACCAACAATAGCAGGTTGTCTGCGTAATGCAAAAGCAGTTGCCTATTTTGCTCAAAGTTACGGGAATAATATTGCTGTTATTCCTGCAGGGGAGAAGTGGTCTGATGGTAGTTTACGACCAGCAATAGAAGATTTAATCGGTGCTGGTGCAATTTTAAGTTATCTCAAGGGAAATCTGTCGCCAGAAGCGGAAACTGCTGTAACTGTATTTTCTCGCTGGCAAGGCGAACTGTTTTCAGTCTTGGAAAAATCTATTTCTGGTCAAGAATTAATTAACCGAGGATTTCCTCAAGATGTAGAATTAGCAGCAGTTTTAAATAGTAGTAGTTGTGTACCTTTATTAACGAATAATGCCTACATCAAACAATAAACTTCTTGCATAAGTCCTCAATTGAGCGGTTGAGGAAGATTCGGGAGTGTGGGGAGTGTGGGAAGTATGGGGAGCAATTTCCCCTTTATCTCCCTCTCTTGGTCGGCTTGCTCTAGGTGAGGTTTCCTCACCAAGTTCCGACCGCTTGTCTTACCCGTCCCTTGAATTTATTTATGCAAGACAGGTCTAATAATTACAATCTCGTTTCGAGCCAGTGAAACTGACAACTGTTAAATTAGTTTTTATTTTAATAGAGAAAATAAGGAAGGAAAAAAAGCAAAAAGTAAAATAATCAAGAAAATCTTATGTCTGCAACTATAGCTTTAATTACTCGCGAAAATCAAAAAGACAACATAATCAATACAGTGATTGGCAATAGTGAGGAAAGCTTGCCTTCTCTCATCGTCAATTTTGTCCGACAACATCAAGCGGTATTAACTCGTTATCACTTAATTGCGACAGAAGAGCTTGGCAGACAGATTCAAAAAGAAACTGATTTACCCGTAGAATGCCTACTTCCCGATTCTCAGGGAGGATCTGCTCAAATTACTACTTTAGTAGCAGAAGGGAAAGTTACAGCAGTCATTTGTTTACTTCCTCCTATCTATACCCAACTCCAAGAACCAGATTTTCAAGTTCTTCAACGTATCTGTGTGCTTAAGAATGTACCCCTGGCAATTAATCTAGCAACAGCCGAAATAATTTTCGACAAGCTACGTCGAACTTGTATTGCTCATCTAATTTTTAATCCTATTTCTGGTCAAAACAATGCGGAGCAAGATTTGACTTTAATTAAAAAACTCCTTGAACCAGCGATGGAATTAGTAGTTCATTTTACTACCGAAGAGATTAGCGCAGAACATTTAACCAAAAAAGCAATTGAATCTCAAGCCGATCTTATTATTGCCTCTGGAGGTGATGGTACAGTTTCGGCTGTAGCGGGCGCACTTATTGGTACAGATATGCCTTTAGGTATTATTCCTAGAGGTACAGCTAACGCCTTTGCGGTAGCTTTAGGTATTCCCTCTGCTTTAACCCCGATCAAAGCTTCCTGTGAGGTTATTTTAAAAAATATGACTCGCAAAGTTGATGTTGCTCGATGTAATGGATTGCCGATGATTTTACTGGCTGGAATCGGTCTAGAAGCGGAAACTGTGGAACGGGCAGATCGCGAAGCTAAAAATCGTTGGGGTGCTTTAGCTTATATTTTAGCTGGAATTGAGCAATTAAAAGAACAAGAACTTTTTGCTACTGAAATTGAGATTGAAGGTAAAATAAAACAATTTCAAGCAGGGGCAGTAACTATCGCTAATGCTGCACCTCCTACTTCTTTGATGGCTCAAGGTTTAGGTTGGGTTAATATGAATGATGGTTTATTAGATGTAACTATTGCTGCTCCGAAAACAGAGTTAGAAGCTATTACTGCTATGGCTAGCTTACTGGGTTCAGCTTTATTTAAAACTCCTACCAATCGTCAAGATATTATCAATCTACAAACTAAACGCATTAAGGTGACTACTAATCCACCTCAAAAAGTAGTGCTTGATGGAGAATTGATCGATACTGATACTATTGAAATTGAATGTATACCGAATGGTTTAACGGTATTTGCACCACCTGTCAGCACAATTGCTGAAGTTGAATAACCATAAAAATAACTTGAACATAGAAGTCAGGAATAGGGGCAAGGCAGTACCTTACCCGTACAGGAGTCAGAATTAATTGATTTTTCCTATTTTTGAAGATGTCTAATGAAGCGGAAGAAAGAGAACATATTAAAAAAAGCCATTGCATCTATTTTTCTAACCAGGGAGAAAGATCGCGGTTAATCAAATCCTGACACTTAATAATGTCTTCCCGATAAAGGTTGATTAAGTACTGTTTAGCTTTTTTAGACATGGGGGGTTTTTCTAAATTTTGATATTTAAGTTGATTTTTAATGTTGTGCCGAAATCTTTCAGAAAGTAGAGGTTTAAGTAGATTTTTCAAGAGATTGGGTTTTGTTACAAAAGAATGAATAGCTTTGTTTTTGGGAACTCCTGATTGATTAGGTCGCAGAGCCATGTTAGGAACAAAAGTATCATCAATTTTCACGAAGCGACAAATATCTTGAATTAATTCAACTGGTTTTTCTTGCAAATCTTCATATAAACAAACTTTGATTTGACTAGGAGAAAATATTTCATAGTAGCGTTGTAGTTGTTCTCCATAATAGCCAACCTGAATATAATGCCAGAACCATTCCCAATTATTTTTGATTCTATTTGCCTCATCTTTTAGTGCCAACATAAAATCGTTATGAGGCTCGCGATTATCTCTAACCAGATGAAGGAAGTTAGCATAAGCTCTTTCAACTGGATTACGCAAAATCACAATTAAACGACTATCAGGGATATATTTTTTAATTGTTTTTGCTGCTTTGGGAAAATAAAGATAGGAAGGACAAGCTTCTCCTAGAGCTAATTCGTTAGTGACTTGTTTAAACTCCCCTTGATAAGTTTCTAGAGCGGTAAGGGAAAAACTTTGAATCCCATCGTCTCCAGGACCATTAAAATCAACAACTTCTCCTTCAAAAGCAAAAAAATTAGTTTCTTTACTGGGAGTCATATAAACTTGAGGGTGCTGTTGTAGATATTCGTGCAAAGCTGTTGTTCCTGATTTTGCTGCACCAACAATCAGAAAATTGGGCATGGTCGCAAACTTTCTCATTTGATTTGGACTAACAGAACTTAACATAATTTTGCGATTGAAAAACTCTTAAACTTTTTTCTCGTTGAAAAAATCATAATGTTTTACTGTTTTTCTATCTTCACACCCAAATATGAAATCAGTATGAATTAAATCAGTTTATTTTCGCCTATAGGTTTAATAAATTTATTGACTGATAGTTTGCTTTTCCTTCACATTTTTCTCCTTTTAACTTTAAACTTTTATTGGACTTGACTTACTCTTGTACAGACGTTCCATGGAACGTATCTACCGAAATACTTACTCCAGCAACTTCTAATTATGGCAATCAAACCAACTAAATTTGCTCTGTGGGCTATTGTTACCATCTCTATTCTGGCTTTAGGCTACTCTAGTTATTTGATATGGAAAGTTGCTAGAGTTACTGTCGGCTACAAAACCAAAACTCTTTGTTCTGGTGTGTTTATTTCCAAAAGAACTCCAGAGTCTATTCTTAGTAATGATTTGGGTGAAGGTTTGTCTACTCCCTTACAGTTTATAATCGACCAGATTAAAACAGAAGTTCAAGAACAAGCTGCCACAGGTAATTTATTTGGTTTAGTAAGAAGAAAAGCTATTTTTCGTCCAGGACTTGGCTGTACATTATTGGTAGGTTCATCAGAAGCGCAATTGAGAGAGCAAATCGATGCTATCCCCCTATCTTCATTTCAGCCAAAAGAACTACCCAAAGTCGATCGATTACCCCCAGAGATAGATGCAGAAAAACTACAAGCCTTTGTAGATAATGTCTTTGCTGAGAAAAATCCCAATAATTTACCTCGTACTAGAGCTTTAATCGTTTTATACGACGGTAGTATCGTAGCTGAGAAGTATGCTCCAGGTTTTGATGCAGATACACCCCTTATTGGTTGGTCGATGACTAAAAGTGTTACTGGTGCTTTGGTAGGAATTTTAGTTAAAGAAGGCAAACTATCCTTACAAGACACCAATTTAATACCTCAATGGTCGGGCGATCGCCGAAAAGATATTACTCTTAAACAACTGTTACAAATGAATAGTGGACTAGAATTTACAGAACAGTGTGAAGATCCTTTCGCCGACTGTCCACAGATGCTTTTTAGTAGCAAGAATATGACAGCCTATAGTGTAGATAAGCCTTTAATTAAAGAACCAGGGAGCGATTGGGATTACGCTAGCGGTACAACAAATATTATTGCGGGGATTATTCGTGATGCGGTGGGAGGTACAGACTTAGATTATTTAACCTTTCCTCGTCGTGCTTTGTTCGATCGCCTGGGAATGTCTACTGCAATTATAGAAACAGATACAGTAGGCAATTTTGTTGGTTCATCTTATATGTATGCTAGTGCCAGAGATTGGGCGCGTTTTGGTCTTTTCTATCTACAAGATGGAGTTTGGGAAAATGAACGCATTTTACCTGAAGGGTGGGTGGAGTTTAGTCGAACATCTGCAACCGTAGCTAACGGAAGATACGGAGCGCATTTCTGGTTAATGAAAAACTATCCTAAACAAAAACCTTTACCTGAAGACCTTTTTCTGGCGGATGGCTATCAAGGTCAATCGGTAATTATTATTCCTTCCAGGAAATTAGTTTTAGTCCGTCTGGGTAAAGATGGATGGAAAAAAAGAGAGTCTATTGAGCAACTTTTAGAAGCTATTCCTAAGCCGATTTGATCGAACATTGAACATTGAACATTGAACATTTTGGATTCAAGCCTAGTTCCTTGCCGAAGGATAAATGCTAAATGCTAAATGGTGTTTTTTGTTAGCAGACTAGTGCTTTGTCAAAATTGATTTGAGGGATAAATCTCGATCGATATCTCCCTCTCTCTTGGTCAGCATTCCCTTGCGGATTACAAATTCCGCGGGGTCTGACCGCTGCCTCCCCTGCTTCCTCCGCTCCCCCTGCTTGCCTCAACCCATCAATTCAAAATTGACCGAGAGGGATGGCGAGGTCTCCTCGCCATATCCAATCGAGGTGTTGACAGACTACTAGACACTACCCTCAACACACAATTGAATCATGTATGCTACTATCCCCGTCCAGCCAGTCTGATGGGATGCCCCTAAACCAGCACCGTTATCACCGTGAAAATACTCGTGGAAATAAATATAATCTTTCCAGTGGGGGTCATTTTGAAATTTTTCTATATCGCCAAATACGGGTCTTTTACCTGTCTCATTTCGCAAGAAAATATCGATCATTCGTTGAGATAGTTCGACAATAATTTCCTGGAGATTTTGGTAATTACCCGAACCTGTAGGAAATTCAACCTGAAAATCATCTCCGAGATATTCATAAAAGTTTTGCAATGCTTCTAACAACAGATAGTTAATGGGAAACCAAATTGGGCCCCGCCAGTTAGAGTTACCGCCAAACATGCCTGAATTTGATTCTGCTGGTTCGTAGTCCACTCGATATTCATTGCCATCGACTGGCAAGACAAAAGGATTATTTTGATGATATTTAGAAACCGATCGAATGCCATAGGGACTTAAAAACTCGGCTTCATCCAGCATATAAGAGAGAAGTCTTTGTAATTTATTGGGTTTACCGTCGTTTCTAGGAGTGGCATAACATAAAGCCAATAATCTTTTTGCTCCCATTCCCTCTGTCAACATACAGGCAACATTCTTTTTTAGATCGGGACGATTGTTAATAAACCAATGCAAACGTTTCTTAAATCCTGGTAATTTCTCAATCGTTTCTGGTTTGATAATATTAACTCCCAATAAAGGAATTAAACCAACCAGCGATCGCACTTTTAACGGGTAACGTTGCTCATCGGGAAAGTTGATTACATCGTAATAAAAACCGTCCTCTTCATGCCAAAGGGAAATATCCCCAATTCGATTCATCGCATCGGCAATATAAAGGAAGTGTTCAAAAAACTTACTAGCAGTATCTTCGTAGGGTGGACGATTAACTGCTAATTCTAGAGCAATCTGGAGCATCCCCAAACAGTACATTCCCATCCAACTAGTAGCATCTGCCTGTTCTAACTTTCCTCCAGTGGGAAGTTCACTAGATCGATCAAACAAAGCAATGTTGTCTAAACCTAAAAAACCGCCTTCAAAAATATTTTTACCTTCAGCATCTTCACGGTTAACCCACCAGGTAAAGTTGAGTAAGAGTTTTTGAAAAATACGCTCTAAAAAGTCCTGATCCTTGCGTCCCCAAAACTTTTGTTCTAGCTGATAAATTTGCCAAGCTGCCCAAGCCTGTACGGGAGGATTAACATCGCTAAAAGACCATTCATAAGCTGGTATTTGCCCGTTAGGGTGCATATACCACTCTCTAGTTAGGCGAGAAAGCTGGAGTTTGGCAAAGTCGGGGTCGATGATGGCTAAGGGAATTAGATGAAAAGCTAAATCCCAAGCAGCATACCAGGGATATTCCCACTTATCGGGCATGGAGATAACATCATCGTTAAATAAATGCCTCCATTCTGAATTTCTGGCATTTTTGCGAGATTCTGGGGGAGGAACATTGTTGGGGTCGCCCTGTAACCAATCTTCAATTACATAATAGTAAAACTGTTTGCTCCATAACATCCCGGCAAAAGCCTGTCGCTGTATGTTACGCTTGTCTTCTGACATTTGGTGGGGATTTATCCAATCATAAAACTCATCCGCTTCTTGTTTTCTTTGCTGAAAGATGTTGTCAAAATCTTGAAAAGGATTTGGTAATGAATCAGAATTAGACAATCTTAATTCGATACTGCGACTTTCTCTTGGGGGAATAGATAGTTGGTAGTGAGGTGCAAATTTAGTTCCTATATTGTTAGGGTTTACCGCATCCTTATTGTGGTTGACAACATAATTATTAATCCCATCTTTGACATAAGGTGATGAGTTTGGTTGTCCGAATAATAGTTCTGTGTTGGTTTCGTTTTCTGTAAACAGTAGGGGTAAACCGTTTTTTGCCTCTGCTGGATGACGGCAATACAACCATCTTTTTCCCAAACTGAAACTACCTGCTTCAATAACGCTGTAATTATTATTGCGATCGTAAACTTTTAACTGAGGTTTTTGGGCATCTTTGAACCAAGACCAAGTATTGCGAAACCAGAGAGTAGGCAAAATATGTAGAGGTTTTTCTTCTTCACTGCGATTGTGTGCAGTAATTTTAATTAAAATATCTTCGTCGGTGTTTTTAGAGTATTCAATAAATATGTCAAAATACTTATCTTCGTCAAAAATTCCTGTATCTAATAATTCATATTCCGGTTCATTTTTACCACGTCTTTGGTTTTCTTGAACTAAGTCGGCATAAGGATATTCATTCTGGGGATACTTATATAAATACTTCATGTAAGAGTGAGTGGGAGTATTATCGAGATAAAAGTAATACTCTTTGACATCTTACCCATGATTACCTTGAGAACCAGTTAACCCGAACATCTTTTCTTTGATAATTGGGTCTTGTTCGTTCCAAAAAGCTAGAGCAAAACAAAGATACTGGTGATTGTCGCAGATCCCTGCAATACCATCTTCTCCCCAACGATAGGCACGAGATAAAGAATCTTGATGGGAAAAATAATCCCAAGCCGTACCATTTTCGCTATAGTCTTCTCTAACTGTTCCCCACTGTCTTTCACTGACATAAGGACCCCAACGAGTCCAATAGGCTTTGCGTTCTCTGTTTTCTTCTAGTCTTTTGGCTTCTGCGATCATAATAGATGTAAACATGAGCGGGATTATTACAAAAGGCTTCGACTAAGAGATCAGCAGCGCGATCGAAGTCTTTTGGCATTAATTCTACTGTGTTTAGTTCTCTGTTGGTGCTCTCATAATCTAATTGTTAGTTTTGAATTACTAACACTAAAACAATGAAGCCAAGATACTAAAGATATTCAAACTAAATTTACCTGCTTGTCTTGTCTAATCTTGCCAAGTTTGTCAATTATTGCTTTAGGAATTTTGTATACATATTTTTTTTGTGGAATAGTCAAAGATTATTTCAATTTCAATTTGTAGTGATTTTTAGAAGCTATCCCTGAGCCGATTTGATAATATTTTGACTTTTTTGGTTTTAGAGGTTGACATACTAATTTTATTCTTGATATATTAATTACGTATCGTAACGCTAATAAAAAAATAGCCTGATTTATGTCAGATGAATACTTATCATCTTATAAATTACTTGACGTAACGCAAAAAAAATTAGATGTAATTATGAACATTAAAAAGTCAGTTTCTCAAACCTTTGCTATCGGTGGCGAGCTAGTAGTTAACCGTCTAGGTTACGGTGCAATGAGACTTTCAGGACAACCTGGTAATTTCGGTGCATATCCCGACTGGGAAGGTGGAAAACAGCTTTTACGTCGTGCAGTGGAATTAGGCGTAAACTTTATTGATACCGCCGAAGCCTATGGTGCGGGATTTAATGAAGAGCTAATTGCTGATGCTTTGCATCCATATCCAGAAGATTTAGTTATTGCTACCAAAGGAGGCATCAATAAACCAGCACCAGATAAAATACTAGCCGACGCTTCCCCAGAATTTCTGAGAAAAGGTGTAGAAGGAAGTTTACAACGGCTCAAATTAGAACAAATTGACCTCTATCAACTACATCGTCCCGATCCTAAAGTTCCCTTTGCCGAATCAATTAATGCTTTAGCACAACTAAAACAAGAAGGGAAAATTCGTCACATTGGTATCTCTAACGTCACTTTAGAACAGATTGAGGAAGCAAGAAGTATTGTTGAGATAGCTTCAGTGCAAAATCGCTTTAGTTTCAATAACCGAACTAATCAAGATATTTTAGATTACTGTACTAAAAATAATATTGCTTTTATTCCCTACGGTTCACTAGGCGCACATCCCTTAAAACGTGGCGCACCTTTAGCCAATACTGAGGGAATATTGGCAGATATAGCTCAGAAAAAAGGCGAGGGGCTGTCCCCCGAATCGAATCGCTCCGCTTGTACGCCCCGTGTAGAACCCAATCAAATAGCTTTAGCCTGGTTACTGCACTATGCACCGAATACTATCTTGATTCCTGGGACTACAACAATTGCTCACTTAGAAGAAAATATCGCTGTTAGCTCAATTCAGCTAACTTCAGAAGAGATGGATACGCTTAATCAATTTCAAGATGTCTAGATACTTTAAATATATATTGGAGATAAAAATGAAATTTGCCCCTCATATTGGATTAAGTTCGCCAGAAGACTTAATGTTTCCTAGCCATGCAGGAAGCGATCCCATAGACCAAATTAAATTCATTGCTGATCAAGGATTTTCAGGTATTGAAGATAATTTTCTCAAATTACGTCCGATCGAAGTTCAAGAGAAAATTGGTAAGGAATTAGCCCAACATAACTTGCAAATGGGTTGCTTTGTTAATAACTTAATCTTCGATCGCCCTACATTTGTTAGTGATTCGACTAAAGCCAGAGAGATTTTACTGCAACAACTTCGTGAAACTATAGAAGTAGCCAAACGAGTCAATGGAAAATACGTAACTACACTTTCTGGTGTTTTAGACCCAAGTTTGGAAAAAGATTATCAGACAGCAAATATGATTGAAAACCTGAAATATTGTGCTGAATTAGCAGAATCAGCAGGAATAATTTTGGGGATAGAAGCGATTACAGGTAAATGGTGGCAAGGAACTTTTGTAACTACGGTTCCCCATGCTTATCTAATTGTTAAAGCAGTTAATAGTCCAGCAGTTAAATTAATTTTTGATACCTTTCAAGCACAGATGGAAACTGGAAATATTATCGCCAATATCGATCGCGTTTGGGATGAGATTGCTCTTTTTCAGATTGCGGATGCACCCCATCGAACTGAGCCAACTAGCGGTGAAATGAATTATATCAATATTCTGAAGCATATCAAGTCTAAAGGATATACAGGATTAATTGAAATGGAGCATTCTATTTCACAACCAGGTAAAGCTGGAGAACAAAAAGTATTAGAAATATACCAAAACTTCAACAATATCAACTAATTTAGAGAGAGTGATCGCTTGAGATTGAGTTTTTTTTAATCAAATAATTTACTTATCGCATCGTAAAAGTAAAAAATATGAATACGATCATACAAGACCGAGATAAAATCCGCGAGCTAACAGAACAATGGAGAAGCCTTTGGAGTCCTCAAGATAAAGCCTTTACAGGAAAAGGTTTTGAAGACATCTTTGCCACAGGAGAAAACGAAATTTTAGTCTTTGACAATTTCGATAACGGCGTAGTGGTATTGCATAGCCTCGAAGAATATCTTGATACTTGGATACCTGTAATGAAGAACTTTAGCTACTGGGAAATTCAGCTAGAAAATAACCTGAAAATCTCGATCGATGGAAATTTAGCAGTAACTACTTTTTCTTTTACTGGTGGTGGAAAGACCAAAGATGGAAAAGAAGTAAAAGCGAGACAGTACGGCACTCATACTTGGAAACGTCTTAATGGTGATTGGCGATTAATACACGAACATTTAACTTCTGGGTAGAGTTTGCTAAAAAATTGTTCTGATACCAATTCTTGAAACTAGCTAGATAGTAGAATGTATTTTGATCTTTTGTAGCGCATCTCTTAGTTTGCATTTATTTTCTTCTAATTCTGCCTGCTTTGCACGGTATACTTTGCCCTCAAGCAGTTGCTTAGACGTAATGTCGTGGTAATCGTGCATAGGAATAAGATGTAAGTGTGCGTGGGGAACATCAAAACCAGCAACTAACATCCCTACTTTTACTGGTTGAAATGCTAATTTCTGAGCTTTTGCTATCCTTTTTGCTAATTTCATGATGTCTGTAAGTACATGAGTGGGTAAGTTAAAAAAATCTGGCTCATGTTCTTTAGGCACAATAAGTACGTGACCTGGACGAATGGGATTAATATCTAAAAAGGCAACGGAATAATCACTACTCTTAATCATAGTAGTATTACTTTGAATTATTTGGCAAAATGGACAATTATCCATGATCAGTATTTGGTCAGCAGTTAAAAGTTAAAAATCAAAAGCAGTGTGATAACTTTCTAGGTTTCTTCGATCGCTCAATAGGTATTTAGAGGAAATAACCTAATGTTAGACATTAAAACAGAAACTATACAAGCTGAACAGAAAATCCGTTCCTACATTCGAGAGACACCATTAGATTATTCTTTAGCTTTATCTGAGAGTAGTAACTGTCGAGTCTTTTTTAAGCTAGAAAACCTCCAGTTAACAAGTTCATTTAAAGTTCGAGGAGCAATAAATAAGTTATTATCCCTGACACCAGAACAAAGGAAACAGGGAGTTGTCACTGCTTCATCGGGAAACCACGGCACAGCTATTGCCTACGGATTAAGTAAGCTCAAAATTCCTGGAATAATTTTTGTCCCTGAAAATGCTTCGATAACTAAGATCAAGGCGATCGCTAGATTTGGTGGTAAAGTCCATTTACACGGCAAAGATGCCGTCATAACCGAAAACTATGCTCGAACTTATGCAGAACAAAACAATCAAGTTTATATTTCTCCTTACAACGATCTTCAAGTTGTTGGCGGACAGGGTACAATCGCGATCGAACTTACTCGTCAGCTAGAACAAATTGATGCTGTGTTTGTTCCTGTTGGTGGTGGTGGCTTAATTTCAGGCATTGCTGGATATCTTAAGTCTGTCTTACCTAATGTGAGAGTAATTGGCTGTTCGCCAGAAAATTCTCCTGTGATGGTGGAATCTGTTCAAGCGAACCGAATTATCGAACGAGAATCCTTACCTACCTTATCCGATGGAACAGCGGGTGGAGTTGAACCAGAAGCTATAACCTTTGATTTTTGCCGTTCTCTGGTGGATGAATTTGTTTTGTTATCAGAAGCAGAGATTGCTTCAGCGATGCAATTATTTATCAAGACTCATCATCAACTTCTTGAAGGTTCGGCAGGATTAGCGATCGCTGCTTGGTTGAAAACTCAAGCAAAGTATTGTAATCAGAATATTGTCATTATCATTTGCGGAGCAAATATTAGCCTAGAAACTTTAAAAACGATTCTGTAAAGAGAAATAAAGCTAAAATCTTGAGTCTTTTCTCATTGTTATATCTACAGTTTATTTCAGGAAAAGAGTTGATGAAATTACCAGCGTTTAAGTTAGAAAGATTCTTTGCTAAGTACGAATTCAAAGCACCCTATCTACTTTGTTCTTCTGATTGTGAAGCAATGACGATCGAAGAATTGTTAAGTCTAGAATCAGGTACAGCATCTAAATTCAATCAAACATGGTTGGGTTATACAGAAACTCAAGGAAATCCCGAATTAAGGCAAGTAATCACTGGTAGTTATCAAAAAATTGGGATTGAAGATATTCTGGTTCATGCCAGTGCAGAGGAAGCAATTTTTATTTTTATGAATATTGCTCTTAAATCTGGAGATCACTTGATTGTGCATTTTCCTGGCTATCAGTCTCATATCTCTATTGCTCGATCGATTGATTGGCTGCAAAGTCAGTGAGTGGATGAGTTATGAAGCAGATAATTGGGATTTAGACTTAGATTGGCTACGAGAAGCAATTCAGCCTAATACAAAAGCGATCGTCATTAATTGTCCTCATAATCCTACAGGCTATGTGATGAGTCGAGCTAAATTAGAAGAATTGATTGCTATTTGTAGAAAACATAATCTGATTTTGTTCTCTGATGAAGTTTATCGCTTTTTAGAATACTGTGAAAAAGATACCCTACCCGCAGCCTGTGATTTGTATGAAAATGCAGTTTCTTTGGGGGCAATGTCCAAAACTTACGGTTTAGCTGGACTAAGAATTGGCTGGATTGCTACTCAAAATAAAGAAATTTACCAGGCAATGGCAAAGTTTAAAGACTTTACTTCTATTTGTAATAGTGCGCCTAGCGAATTTTTAGCAACCTTGGCACTTCGTCAGGGAGATAAAATTTATTCAGCGCAACCGAGGAATTATTGCTGCAAATCTTGAAATATGCGATCGCTTTTTCTCAGATCATATTGAGATTTTTCATTGGAAACCACCCCAAGGAGGATCGACAGCATTTCCAAGCCTTAAACAAGGGATAGATGTTGAAGAATTTTGTATTAAATTAGTAGATCAGCAGGGTGTTTTGCTGTTACCTAGTACTTATTTCGATTACGGCAAACAAAACTTTCGGATTGGATTAGGGCGTAAGAATTTGCCAGAGTGTCTTGAAAAACTAGATACTTTTTTGAATAGTCTTGGCTAACAATTGCCATTCCATTAGTATTGATTCGGGAATTTTAAGAGATAAATCGTGATTGCCATTAAGAATAGTAGATAGCTTGAGAGAGCCTTTTTCTGGAAGTAGGGGCAATATATTGGTTACATCAAATTCCCCTACATTTGGTGCAAAAGATGAAACCGTATTGATATCTGCTACATTTAATACCTCCCCTTTGGCTGTAATAATTTCTAAAGGCTGAGGATGAATAAATTCAGCCATTCCTGGAAATCCGACTAGTCTCAAATGATATTTTTTCACTACATTAGATTGATATTCAGGAAAAAGAACGACTTGCCATGTCATTCCCTGTTTATCTGAAAGAGAACTATGAGCATGATAATGAAGTTCTCCTGAATTTTCGTAGTGCTGTCTCAAAACTGCTGCTGCTGGTGGACAATCTACTACTGAACTACAACAGAAAAATATAGAGAATCCAATAAGTAAAATGAACCGATGTATTTGATATCTATTCATCCTTGTATGCTAATTAATTAAGCTAACCTTGATCGAGTTGATCACGATTCATGATATCGCTAGACTATCTATCATTATCCCTGTTTGATACAGGACAATAATTAAAACTTAAACTAAAAATAGATGCAAGATATTCCTGACTATATTACCCACTACTACGAAGAAGGAAATATTCGGCTCAAAAACATTTGCAATTACGATGATGTTGAAGCACAAACAATATTAACGGGTCTATTTGAATCTGGAAAAAGAATTTGGTTACATCCTGGGTATCTTGAAGAACGGCGTGAAGTTGAAGCATGGCTCTATAACGATTTTGTCAAAAAAGGAAAAAAACCATATCTTCAGCATCCTCTTTATTTTGTTCTGGGAGAACATGATGATTTGTTTCAAAAAGGTGGTTTTTTTTCTTCAGCTAACCCGACCAAATTAAAAATTCCTTTATCTCTCTTTGACAGTGATATGATTTCATTTACATATCCAGACAGTATGCCTAGTTTTAATATTCCTCGGAGAGAAAGGGGTAAACCTTATTTAAAACCATTTCACGGTCAAGTTTTTACTCAAGATGAGATAACTAAAGTTATTCAAACCTATGGATTGCCAGGGAATAGATGGAAAGTGGAAGATGTATGGCGTTATGATCGCTTCATTGAGGCACAAGTATGGGATGCTCGTCCAATCGAAAAATTTCTACAATGACTTAGATAGATCGATCGAACAAAGCCTGACAAGACACGTTCTCACCAAAATTTACATATGTCTAATCAAAACTTCCTTAGTTGCTTCTGCTGTTTTTTGCCAA
Organism: Xenococcaceae cyanobacterium MO_188.B29; assembly: GCA_030065155.1. Taxonomy (GTDB): domain Bacteria; phylum Cyanobacteriota; class Cyanobacteriia; order Cyanobacteriales; family Xenococcaceae; genus JASJDJ01. The sequence continues at coordinate 1,908 of JASJDI010000028.1, read as the reverse complement.
CTAAACTTTTGTGCTTGTTGAAGACTAAGCTTGCTTAAACGCGATCGCAAGTTGGAATCATTAGCAATAGCACTCATCCCCTCAGCAATTTCTGCTACTTGGTAAGGATCGATTAAAATAGCAGCATCTCCTGTAATTTCTGGTAAAGAAGAGAGATTAGAAGTAATAACTGGTGTACCACAAGCCATAGTTTCTAAAACAGGTAAACCAAAACCTTCCCAAAGAGTAGGAAAAACTAAAGCGATCGCGCCATTAATAATTATAGGTAGTCGATCGTAGGGAACATAGTTAAGAAATTTAACCCGATCTTCAATACCTAATTCTTGTGCTTGTTGTTTTAGCTTAGGAGTAAAACGCTGATCTGCCGATCCTGCAATCCAAAATTGATAATCTTGACTATGAGGAATAGAAGCAAAAGCAGCTAGCGATCGATGAATATTTTTATAAGGATCGTGACGACCAATATAAAGAAAATAAGGATTGTTATTTAATTTATCTTCTCTTTTTTTTTCCAGATAACGAAAGTTTACTGCATCGTAAGCGAGCAAAATAGGAGTTATTCTTTGCTCAGAAATACCGTAAAAATTAGTGATATCTTGAGCAGTTGCTTGAGAATTACAGACAATATGTTCTGCACCTTTAAGAACTGAAGGAACAAGATAACGGAAATAGTTAGTTAAAGGAGATAATGAGCGCGAAAATCTTAGGGGAATAAGATCGTGACACATTACCACATAGCGACATCTGCTAGATAAGGGTGCTTCTGGTATAGGAGAAAATAACAAAGAACTTTTGAGTTCTTGATATATTTTAGGCAGCTTAAATTGAGTCCACAAAAGACGATCTAAATGACCTTTTGTCCCTTGGGCTGGAGTTAAATGATCGGGAATTAAATAGCAATTAAAACCTTCTCTTTTCTTGCTTACTAATAATGTGGGTTCAAGAGATTTTAGATAAGGAATAAGATTAGCTGCATAGGTGCTAATACCTGTAGGTTCAGCTAAAAGAAAAGATAGATTAATAATAATTTGGTCGAGGGTTATTTTTTTTATTTTACTTTTTACCTGTTAATGTTCAATTTTTGATTTTTACTTAACCTCATCAGCAAAATCTTGCCAACGTTTAAAGTGGAAAGGTCCAGCGATCGAACCCCAGACTAGTTCATCTGTTTGGGGGTCTCTCCCTCGATCGTAACTAATTAATTTTTCTCCATCAATTTCAAAACTATTATCTAAATAAGTTGTTTTTCCGTTTCGTTCCACAATACAAGATTTTCCTGGCTTAATCTGACCATGAAAACTTGTTCCAGTCCATTTTACTGTCATATCACAACCAGGCATTTTTTCGAGGAGATCGGGAGTAAAATTTTGTAACATATCTAAGTCTCTGGAAGCTCCCCAAAACTTTTCTGCTTCTTTAACTTTGTAATTTTCTAGTTCAATTCCATCATCAACCAACTTCAATTCTAAAACTCGCAAGCGATAAGGTTGCTTCAACATAAAATCGTATGCTTGTTCTAAAAAAAGACTCACTCCTCCTAAAAAGTTTTCAGGGAGAGGACGCATACACACACGAATATGAGCAAAAAATGGTGGATTTTCAAAGGCTTGTTCTTGATTACTAAAATCTGCTGCCATCCAACGAGCCAAGGTGACGATATCCTGAGAATGAGTCATTGATATTTTTTCCTTTAACTTCCAAAGTCTGAAAGCCTTATTTTCTCATAATAACCAGGGCATAAATCAAAAATCTTGGTTGTTTTAGCTATTAGCTTTAACCCACATTCCGTAGGTTCAATCTATATATAGTGTTGTTGAAATTTCTTTTCTCTACATATAATGTATAGTTCAAATTAACTACGCTATTTATAGCCACAACCAAAATAGTTCTGCACTACAGGTAGGGGTG
>JASJDI010000308.1 GCA_030065155.1 Xenococcaceae cyanobacterium MO_188.B29 | reverse complement strand
GGAAAGAAAACCATCTCGAAAAGCAGGGAGTAGCCGTGTGCGAGGAAACCCGCAAGCACGGTTTTGAATCAGAGGGTAGGAAGGTGACTTCCTGCTCGACTGTAACAGTAATAAGTTTTTCAGGAGTATATGATGGGATTTTATTCAGAAAATATTCTTCCTTATCTTCTCGACTGGTCGCTATCCGATCCAAATCTTGCCCTACATCGTCGGGAAATTTTAGCTGATGTAAAAGGAGAAGTTTTAGAAATTGGTTTTGGTACGGGTTTAAATATCCCTTACTATTCTGAAAATATTAAAAATATCGTTACAGTTGATGTAAATCCTAAAATCCATAAGTTAGCCCAAAAACGGATTCAAGCTTCCCAAATAACTGTAGATTGCAGAATACTAAATAGCGATAATCTACCGATGGCTGACAATACTTTTGATAGTGTAGTTAGTACCTTTACTTTGTGCAGTATTGCCAATGTCGATCGAGCTCTTGCAGAAGTTTATCGAGTTTTGAAACCAGGAGGAAAATTCTTTTTTGTCGAACATGGATTGAGTGATGAACCAAAAGTTCAAGTTTGGCAAAATCGACTAAACCCAATTCAAAAGGCGATCGCTGGTGGTTGTCATTTAGATCGTAATATCAAACAGTTAGTTGAAAATCAATTTGATACTGTTAGCTTACAAAACGTAAATGAAGATAGTTTGCCTAAGATAACTGCATATTTATACAAGGGTATTGCTAAAAAAAACTAATCCTTATAGTTAATATCCAAATTCTCTCGATCGACCCTAATGAGTATTCGGTTAAGTTACACGAAAGTTCTTTATTCAGTAGCTCCACTTAATTAAACATACAATATTTTGTAGGTTGGAGAGTCACTACGTTGCAGTGAGACATTTGCGGTGGGCGGGTTCCCCGACTTGGAGTGACTACCGAACCCTTTAGGGGTTTCCCGACATAAGCAAAATGTCGAACCCGAAGGGAGGCATCCTCTATTGTAGCAAGTGACGTTTGAAGAATAAAACTCAACAGCCATAGTTAATAGATGGGTTTCGCTATCGCTCTACCCATCCTACAAATAATTAGGTCAATCTACTTATAGGTCTTTCTCTTTAACTTCTAAATATAGCGATCGAAAATTCAATGTGAAAATCAACAAATAACATAAAACCAATGAAAAAAAATATTTAGCCACATTCAACAATTGACAATGAACAATGAATAATGGACAACTACCTCTTCCTAGAAGGAATAATACGGTCTTAACTATTCCTTTTATCTGCATCAATTTGGCTCTGATTATTGGTTGTTTAGTTTATTTAGCTTGGCTTTCTTGGTTTGTTTTTTTTATAACAATTGCCATTATCATAATTGGTATTGTAATTATTCAATTATTTGTTAGCAAAGCTTATAAACTTTTTAGAAGATCTAGAGATATTGAAGATGAATTATTCAAGAATTTTCGGGCTATTACTGAAGGAACTAAAGAATTAAAATTAAATCGTTATCGTCGAGATGCTTTTTTAGCCAGTGAATTAGAGGTTAATGCTGCTGAATCTCAAAAAGCTAATGTAAATAGTATGGCAATTGTGTCGATTGCCTATGGTAATTCACAATTACTTTTTTTTCTTCTTTTTGGTTTACTAATTTTTGCTTTACCTCAATTTAGACAAGTTGAAAGTAATGTTCTTTCTGGCTATGTCTTGACTTTGACCTATTTAATGCGTCCGTTTGAAACACTTTTTGAAGTTTTACCCAATATTAGTCAAGCTAGTGTTGCTTTAAAGAAAATTGACGATTTGGGTTTATCATTAGCCAATAATGCAGAAATCTTAGCTGCAACAGGCGATCGCTCTTTAACTTTCAACCATAGTTTAGATTTAAGAAATGTTACTCATACTTACTATCGAGAACAAGAAGAAAGCAATTTTACCCTTGGAGAAATAGATTTAACTTTTTATCCCAAGGAAATAATATTTATTGTTGGTGGTAACGGTAGTGGTAAATCTACTTTGGGTAAACTAATTGCTGGTTTATATGTTCCCGAAGCTGGAGAAATTTTAGTCGATCGACAGTCAATTACAGAAACGAATATAGAAAGCTATCGTCAGTTATTTTCTGTTGTATTTGCTGACTTTTATCTCTTTGAAAATCTATTAGGTATAGAGAGAGATAATCTCGATTTTAAAGCAAAAAAGTATTTACAAAAACTCCAGCTAGACAACAAAATCACAATTGATAACGGTGTATTTTCTAGTCTCGAATTATCTCAAGGACAAAGAAAGAGACTAGCTTTATTAACAGCCTATTTAGAAGATCGCCCCATCTATTTATTCGATGAATGGGCAGCAGAACAAGACCCTTATTTTCGAGAAATATTTTATCAGCAACTTTTGCCAGAATTAAAACAAAGAGGAAAAACAGTAATCGTTATTACTCACGACGATCGCTATTTTCACTTAGCAGACAAATTGATTAAATTAGATTATGGCAAATTAGTCTAAGCTACCATGATAAATCCACATTGATTGAGTATCAGTAGCCTTAACAAAACCACATTTTTCGTAAAAAGCGATCGCTTTTCGATCGGCTACCAAGACTCGCATATGAAAGCCTTGATATTTTTTATGTAGCATATTTATCAATTTTTTACCAATACCCTGTCTCTGATAGTCGGGATGAACTAAAAGATGAGAATAATACACTACTAAGAATCCATCGGAAATAGCATTACCAATACCAACTAATTTATCATTATCCCAAGCGGAAACAAGATAATGAGAGTTTAGTAATGCTTGATGTAATAATTGAGGCTTTTTAGCTGAAGACCAACCATTAGCTTTATATAAAGGAATTATTTGTTCTATTTTTAGATCTCTTTTTTCAGAAAAACTAATCACAATTATGCTTTATCTAAATTAATTAAATTGCTTGACTGTGCCAATCTTCACAGATAATTGCCTGTACTACGACATCTTCAAATACTCCCCACTTTCTTACTCGTTGTCTTAATAGTCCTTCTTTTTGGAAGCCATTTTTTCTGAGTACTTTATCTGAAGATGGATTTCTTGTCATATGATAAGCATAAAGTCTATTGAGAGACAAAGTTGCAAAACCAAAACGAAGTATTACTGGTAAAGCCTCACTCATGTATCCTTTTCCCCAAGCTTCTACTGCCAACCAGTAACTTAATTCAGCTACCGAATGTTCTTTGTCAATATCACGAATTTCCATAATTCCCTGCAATTGTTGGGTGGATTTAGGTTCGATCGCAAAAGTAACGGCAACACCTTTTTCTAATTCTGCCATCTGTTTTGATATGTATCGTTCAGCCTCACCATCAGGATAGGGATGAGGGATAGATATCATTGTATCGGCAATTTGGCGATTACTGGCAAATTTTTGAATTAAGGATGCGTCGGTAAAAACAAGAGGACGTAAGATTAATCTTTCTGTTTCTAGTGTTGGTTGTGAGAACATAGTTCAAAATCAGATATTGCACCAAGTTTTTGATTTAGCAGTAAGGTTGGAAAAGTGTAGTTTAGACTAAAAAAATTTAGCTAATTAACAATAATGCAAATAAGAGAGATTGAGGCAAAAGATTTAACATCTATTTCTAGTTTATATGTCTCTGTGTTTAGCAATCCGCCCTGGAATGAATATTGGGAATATGATTGGGCTTATGAACGGTTAATATGGATATTTAATTCCCAAGGTTTTTATGGATATATTGCCGAAGTAGATAGTGCAATTGTTGGCGCAATCTTAGGACATTTTATTCCTTTTCAAGGTAAGAAAGGATTTAAAATACTAGAATTTTTTGTCGCTTCTCAATTTCGACAAAAAGGTTTTGGCTCTAAATTATTAAATACCCTTGAGTTTGAATTAAAAGCTAATAGTTACGACTTTATTACCCTGCTAACAGCTAAAAGCACTCAAGCAGAATCTTTTTATTTAAACAGAAAATATCAAGTAAATGAAGAATTAGAGTTGCTAAATAAACCCTTATTATAATAAAATTATTTTTTTTGTAATTGCCCAATTTTGCCCTGAAAATACTCAACACGATAATTTAAAGACTGAGCTAATTCTAATCCTTTTTTATAAGCATTAAGAGCTTGCCGATCATTATTAAGCTGCTCATATATCTGTCCTATCTGACTATATGTATTCATTAAATTGTAATAGCTATAGGCTTTTTGATGTACTTTAATCAGTTCTTGATAAATTTCTAAAGCAGCATTAGGTTGTTGATAATCTTGATAAAGTAAAGCCAATTTTTCTAAAGATTCTTCAGCAATAGCTAGCTGTTGTAAAGACCAAGCTAAGCTAAACGCTTCTTCATAATATGTTTGAGCTTTTTTTGGCTGTTTTAGATTTTGATAATCTTTAGCTAGAGAAATTTTTAAGGCTGCTAACTGTTCAGTTTTTTGTTCATCTAGATATTTTGTCAATAATTTTTGTTTAATCTCGATCGATTTGTCTGGCTGAGATAACCTATCATAAATTCCTACTAGTTGATTTAGATAATTTTCTTTTTGTAAAGAATTGGTATCTGTTTGACTTGTATAAGTATACTCATTGCCATTCAGAGAAGTTTGAGAATGATCATTTTGAACTGATTTTAATAACTCTTCGTAGATATTAGCTGCTTGAATATAATCAAATTGAGCTAGATGTAATTCTCCTAAAGTTTCTAAATTTTTTTGTTCTTCTGAAAAATTATCTTCTTGACGATTTTTTTCTAAAATTTGTTGGTAAATAATAACAGCGCGATCGAGATCTCTTACTTGTTGATATGCTTGACCTAAACTTTTTAATACGTGAATATTTATAGGCGCATCTTCAGTCGTTATTTCTTGCTGAATAGCTAGTAAACGATCGCTGATTATATTTAACTCCTGGGAAAGATTTTGTTGCCAAGCAATTTCACCTACTCTACCTAAAGCAGTTATCTCTTCTGTTCTTCCTAAAACTCGTTGTAATCTTAATTCTCTATACCAAAGAGCAAAAGCTTTATCTTTATTTCCCGTTGCTAATTCCGATCGTGCCTGATTATTTAAAACAATATTTGTTTCTTTAATCAGTCTTTTTTCTAGAGAAGTTAAAGGGCGATCGATTTCTGGAGATGGCAATAAAGGATCTGGCTCTATACTTTCTAGAGGATTATATTGCTCTGTTTGTGCTAAGACAACAAATTGATTCGAGTTTAAACAAAAACAACCTAAATTAAACAAGCATAAAGTAATAGTTAATTTTGTTGTTTGTAAGATAAAAGTTGAAATTTTCAAGATATTTTGATAGCCAATCTTTAAATTATTGTCTGAGATAAGCTTACGATTGTTCCTTCATTTGACAGATGAATCATAAGCTAAGTCTATCTTATTGCTGAATGCATTGATGGAGCTATTCTACACTTACTTCCTTCAAATAAGCAACAAAACAGCTTCCAGCTTGTAATACCTTTTTATTGCATTATATTTACTTGAGATGATCGGCGTAGTCATGTAACCTAATCTTACTTGATATTGCTTTGAAATTAGCGATAATTTATGTATTTAGATCATTAAACTTAATTATTATAATTTTTTTATCTCAGCAATTGTTTACTTACTGAATTGTTTTTTACTAATTTTTTTGTCTAAACTAAATTTATCCAGTAAGGTCATCAAACTATGAATAATTCTTTAATTCATCCTGACCAAACTTTTGCTTTATGGGCGATTCTCTTATCAGCAGCAACCATTGGTATCTGGGGTGAAAAAACAAAATGGGGAGCCAAAATATCAGGTGCAGTTATCACTATGTTAGTGGGATTTTTCCTCTCTAATTTGAGAATTATTCCTTTAGATGCTCCTACTTATAGTGTTGTTTGGTCTTTCTTAGTTCCTTTTTCGATTCCTCTACTTTTATTTAAAGCTAATGTAGTTCGTATTATCAAAGAATCTGGTTCAATGCTAGTCGCATACTTAATTGGTTCAATAGGAACACTGTTAGGAACAATATTTGCCTATTATCTAATTCCTATAGGCGAACAAGCTGAGAAACTAGCGGGAGTATTTTGTGCCACTTATATTGGAGGCTCAGTTAATTTTTTGGCTACGGCAAAAACCTTAGAGTTAGATTTAGACTCAGGAGAATTATTAGCAGCAGCTACAGCAGCAGATAATTTAGTAATGACCATCTTTTTTTTTATTCTGTTTACTTTACCTTCAATTTATGGAATACAAAGATTTTTTTCGACTAAATATTCTAGTAAAAATTATCAGAAAAATAAGCATATTAATTATTTAAAATCTCCCAAGAAGGGAGGATTTTCATTACTGCAAATTAGTCAATCTTTAGCTCTTAGTGGAATTATTTGTGCAATAGGTGGAGAAATTGCTTTTTTATTAGGTTTACCGAAAGCAGGAATTTTAGTTTCCACTATTTTAGTTGTTGCTTTAGCAACAGGATTTCCTCAATATTTAGGTCGATTAACTGTAGCCGAGCAAATTGGTACATTATTGATGCAGATATTTTTTGCCGTTATTGGTGCTAGTGCTAATATTTGGCAAGTTATCCAAGTTAGCCCTATTTTATTTGTTTTAGCTGCTTTAATTTTGCTTGTTCATTTAGCAGTGTTATTGTTGGGAGGAAAATTATTACACTTAGATTTAGCTGAATTACTCATTGCCTCTAATGCTAATATAGGAGGTCCTACAACTGCTGCTGCCATGGCAGGTGCTAAACAATGGGATAGATTAGTTACTCCAGCAATTTTATGTGGAACTTTAGGCTATGCTATGGCTTCTTTTGTTGGTGTAGCTTTAGCCAATTGGCTAAAATAGTATTTAGGTCGTGTTTTACAATCATCTCTGTTATAGCGATCGCTGTAAAGAAAATTTCCTAAAAAATATCAGATAAATCTACTGTTAATCCTGGTAGTAGCTTTTCCCCAGATAAATTACTGGGATTGCTAATTACCTTTTTATCCTCACCAAGACAATAAATTTCTACTTCTCGACGATCTGGGTTAATCAACCAACCGAGTTTTACGCCACAATTAAGATATTCTTCCATCTTCTGTTGTGTTTTAGCTAAATCATCAGTAGGAGAAAGTAACTCAATTACAAAATCAGGATCGAGCGGTGCAAAACCTCTTTGTTGCTTGTCACTTAAACTATTCCATCGCTCAATAGCAATCCAACTAACGTCAGGAGAACGGGTTGCACCATTAGATAACTTAAACCCTGTAGAAGAATCAAATACTTTTCCTAGTTTGTATTGACGATTCCATGATTGAACTTGATATGTCAAATCAGCATTTTTTTCACCTGTAAGGCTTCCTGTAGGCGACATAACAATTAGTTTTCCCTCTGCATCAACTTCAAATCTCATATCGGGATTCTCGCGACACAACTGCTCTAAATCGCGATCGCTGATAGCGTCGGTAAAGGCTCTAACATCTATAGTGTATGCCATTGTCTTTGGTTGAAAGCATTTGAAAGCATCATTTGATTATTATAAATTGGTTTAAAAAAGCGATCGCACTCAAAGTATAGAGA
>JASJDI010000307.1 GCA_030065155.1 Xenococcaceae cyanobacterium MO_188.B29 | reverse complement strand
ATTTTTATTTCCTACTCCCGACTCCCGACTCCCGACTCCCTAAAAAAGTTATCTAAAAAACTACTGGTTTCAAACTAGACGCGGTTTAAAAGGACAGCTTATTGATATTCTTGCTAATAATTATTCTATATTTTGTCTAAAATCCAATTAAATAAGTATTTATAGAAATTTATCTGTCCATATACTTTTTCCTTCATCTTCATAGAAGCGATAAAAAAGATTTTCGTCTTTAAAGGAGTGTTCATCAGTAACATGATGAATAACTTTTTTATGGACTAATTTTTTTCCTATTGCCACTGCCTGTGCGCGAGAAATTTTAAGATGGTTCACTAGCCAGTCTACGGCTTCGCTACCAACAAAGCAACGTTTATATAGTTTTAATTGATAACGACGAGTTTTAATTTCTAAACCATCTTCTCCTCGCATTTTAGCAATCAAATTCTTGATATTTATTTTCTCTGATGATTTTACTTGTACTTGCTCTAATGATTTTTGTTCTGGTTGAGGAGATAAACTAGGAGAATCACTCTGTTCTGGTTTGAATCTATTATCTTCAAGCCACAAGGTTACTTGATTTTTTTCTTTAATAAGTAAGAGGGGAACTTCTATATTTTTATTATCTAAATAATCTTCCCTACACTCTTTAATTGCTATCTGTAAATCTTCTTTAGAGTAAGTTTTTTCCTTGAGGAATACATTCTTTTGATATACCAACCCTGATTCTGTTTTTAATTGTCCTTCTATATTGGCAACAACTTGACAATATTGCACTTGCTCTGACTCTAAAATCAACATTTCTGCTTTTACAACTCCCCAATAATTATAGAATCAATAATCTATACAAAACTCAAGTATTGCTTTTTAATCGTGTAATTAATAATCACTATATTTCAATAATTTCAGTATATTCAAAATCATCGTTACTAGATTGCACTAAAGGATAGTTTGTTCCATCCAAGTCTAACCAATCTTCTTCACAATCAGATTTTGGCGACCTATAGGCTAACACATATTGTTTACCAATGTAACTGTATATTTCTTGATTTACTTCTCCTAGCCATTGAGTTTTTGTCACTAGTAATACTAATTGGTTGGCTAGTTGGGGGACAAATTTAGCTACCTGTCGCCTATAAATTGCATCTAAACTACCAAAAGGGGAGTCCATAACGATAGGAAAAGTACTACTATCGATTCCTATAAGTGTATTCTTTTTACTCCATTCTCTAACTCGATCGATAATGCCGCCGATAAAAGAAAGGCTAAGAATCTGGTTTTCTCCTGTAGAAGCAGCTACATTTGTGAATGTTCCTGAATTATTTTCTACTAAAGTTAATTCATAATCGCTACTTAATCTGGCTATATAAGGCGTAAAGGAAATAGATTTAAAAATATCTTGTACTTTCTGTTCTAAAGAGATGCGAAACTGCCTTTCTATACGGAATCTTACTTCTATCAATCTAGCAATTACTTCTTCTGCTGTTTTAATTCTCTTTTTAGCTAGGGCTTGTTTATCTTCTTTAATTTGATCTTTATCTAGTTTTTGCTTGAGATTAATAATTGTTTTACTTTGTATTTCTAATTTTTGCTGATTAGCTCCTTGTTCTCGAAGCAAATTTTTAATTTCTGCTTCTATATTTTCAATTGATATTTGAATGGTTGGTATTTTTTTATCGGGATAATTTCTTAATTTTTTATTGATTTGTTCTAATTCACTCTCAATTTTAACTTTTTCTCTATACTGTTGATTGATAGTAGTTTGTTCTCGATCTATTTTTTGCCACAAATCTATTAATTGCTGTTCAGATTTAGTGACTTGAGTTTCTAGACGAATAGTCTCTTCCTCTAGATATAATTTTTCTGCTCGTTTAAGCCAAGATTGAAGATTATTATGAGCATCTGAATCTTGACAAATATCTCTACCACAAATACATTGTTGATTCTTAAGTAATTGTTGGATAAATTCTTGTTTTATACCAGTGTTTAGCTGATTGTTACACCGTAAATCATTAATTAATTCACTAAAATGACTATTGAGTTCTGGCAAAAAAGCAATATAACTTTGACGAGAAATTAATTGCTGTAAGTTAATTTTGCTCTGAACTAGATTATGTCTAATCGTTTTTTCTTGTTTAACTAATGTATCTTTTAATTTTTGTAGTTCATCTGCGCCACTTAAATCGAGTAATCTAGCAGTTAAAAGCTGCTTTTGTTTTTCTAGTTGATGAAGATTGTGAGTTATTTCTTGTTGACGCTGTGTAAGTCGATCGCTTTCTTGCTCTAGTTGGATTTGTTCTTGTAATAATTTTTTAATTTCTGAATTGCCAATAGCTTGCAACTCCTCTTGTAAACTTTTCTTGGCTTTTTTCAAATGCTCGATCGCACGGTCTAAAATTTTAACTCCTAGTAATTCTTTGGTATCTTCAGCAATATTTTTATTTTGTCCTGCGCGGAAAAAATGATCTATTCTTTCTCCATCAAAAAAGAAATACTGATGTAGACTTTCAGGTAAAATCCTGGCAATAATCTCTTCTGGAGATTCAAGAGGAGGATACCAACGACCATCATCTGCTGTTACCAACATAAATAATTTAGCTGGACTATATTCTACTTGATTATTTTTATTTCTAGTCCCATAACATTTACGCTTTAATTGATAGTGTTTATTTTCATGCTCGAACTGTAATTCTACCCAACATTCTACAGCAGTACCAGCATTTACTTCTCTAATTGCACGGTTATTAATTAATAATTCTGGAGAAGCTAAAGCAGCAGTAAATTTGGTATATAAAACCCAGGTAAAAGCATTAAGTAAAGTGGTTTTTCCAGCCCCATTATTTCCATGAATAACAGTTGTATTTTGTTTACCACTAGCTAATTTTATTATGGGGGTTTGTCCGTAAAATTGACGGAAGTTACATAGTTGTAGAGAAATTAATCTCATGGAAATTATTGCCTGAATATAAAAATAATCCTGTAGGGGTAAGGCATTGCCTTACCCCTACGATTGAATTACTTGTTTAATAATATTGAGAATATCTTCGTTAATATTTCTGGGGATTTTTAAATATAGTTTATCTTTTTCTAATTGTAGAACGGCACGAATAATTTCTCTTACTTCTGGAGATGCATCGGTAATAGGTTGTTGGACATAGTTATGATTAGATTTTGGAGTCATTAGAGATAATAGGTAGTAGGTGATAGGTAATGGGTAGTAGGTAATGGGTAGTAGGTAATGGGTTTAAGATATACAAAAATCAACAACTAAGAGCTAACAACTAATAACTAACCACTAACTACTAACCACTAACTACTAACCACTAAAGATTTAAACTCAATTGTAAATAATTTGTATCTTCAGAATTAGGAGATTGATTTAACTTAAAGTTACCCTCTTTCCAGAATAATGAACTACCAGGTCGATCGCCATCTCGTTTTAACCAATGTTTAAAAACTTGTTCTCTTTCGTCTTCTGGTTTAGCAATTTGATAAACGCGAATTCTTTTCTTGCCTTTATTTTCGCTTTCGCAACGAATATATTTTAGTCCGTAGTCAATTTTTTCCAAGAAACGTCTGATAATAGTTACAGGACTATAATTTTTAGCAATACCTATACCCATAGTGGTTTTAATTTCGCTACGATGATTAAGAGCGATCGCAGCAATTGCTTGTAAGTCAGTATCTTTATTGCGTAATTCTCTGTTGGGATTGGCAAGTAAAATAGGAATACCAATAATTTCCATAGTTCCCACTATTGCCCCTAATTGAGAACCATTAAAATCGGGTAAAAATAAACTACCGTTACCTTGTTCTATTAGTTTACGGGCAACTTTCGCATCACGATCGACTAGATAACCACGTCCAACGGTGAGAAAATAGTGAAGTCTGATTTTTTGATACCAACCGTCATCGTCTAAGGCGACAATTTGGGGTGTTACTGGTAGATAATAACGTTGTTGTAGTTCGTACTTTCTTAATTTGTGTCTTTGGGTATTGGTTTTGACTAAACGTTTTTTGAGAGTTTGATATTCTTGGTTACTAAGAGGAGAAGCATTGGCGATCGCTTCGCATTCAGCTAGATAGTTTTGTTCTCTAACTTCGGCGATCGCTTCGATTAAAGAAGATGGTTCTTGTTTACTCTTTGATTTCTTTTCTGATTTTGGTTTAGTTGATGCTAATACCTCGATTACTTGATGCCCTTCCTCTCTTAATGCCGATAAAATCGACTCGCGATAGTTAATCATCCCCGCATTAAACCGCACTGCCATTTTCGCCCAACAAAGTAAAGACTCGGCTTGAAAGCCAGTATCAATATCCTCAATACTTTCAAAGTCTGACTGCTGTAGTAGACGGATATTGAGTTGGGTTAAACGATGTCCTGAAGTAAGTAAGTTGGGTATAGAAGTCGAACCATTGCCTATTTTATTAAAGCCATAACTCGCACACCAAATATGCCTCGGTATATTATTACGAACTCTGCCTAAGGTTTGTCTGACGCTATTTTCTCCTTGAATTCCTTGGGCAATAACCCAAACCGAAGTAAAATGATCTTCTAGTTCGATGCTAACTCCTGTTTCGATCGATGGACTAGCCAAAACTAAGTCATAGTTAGCTAGAGTTTTATCTAGCTTGTTAATACAACTATAAGCAGGATGATGAGGATCGGCAAGAGATTCTGAATCAATCCGCAGAATTTTAGCTTGCGGAAATTTTTGCTCAAAATAAGCCTCTAAATTTCTCGTCCCCCATTGACTGGTTAGTTTTTGTGCCGAGAGACAAACAAAGGGCTTTCCACCTTCTTTGATATGCTTTTCTAAGCGTTTAACTAATCTTTTGGGCGTACTTTCTGGGTAATTATATACCTGCCAAGCTATTTCCCTTTCTGGCTTCCAGTTATTTTGAATAATGTAAGGCTGAAGATTAATACCAGATAAAGAAATTAAATAGTCGATCGCGATATCACTCAAGTCAGCATCAGCTAAATATACTTGCCCTTGAGAATTTAAAACATTTTGCATCAAACTCTTTAAAGACTTGAGGATTGCCACTCGATTATCTTTACAAGTACTTGAATTCAAGCCATGCCATAAAACTTGCTCTACTTCATCAATAATCACCATCGCCCCTTCCCAATCTTCGGGGTTAAATTGGGCTTGGGAGTTAGGATGGAGTGAATCTATACAAAGACCATAGCCAGGCGAGTGATGGGGAGATGGGGAGATGGGGAGATGGGGAGAATTTGGTTGGCTATTATTTTGATAATTATCTCCAATTTCCGTAATATATTTAATTCCGAAACGTTGGCAAAGAGCTTGGACTAATTGTACCCGATGACCAATAACTAATATCTTTTGTTGATTTTGTTTTGCTCTTAATACTATACTTTCTAGTAGTCTGGTCTTTCCCGTACCTTTAGGAGATTTAATCCCAATTAGTTTGGCTTCAGTAGCAATATTTACATCTGGTAAGTAACGAGAATTAACTTCAATTTGTGGTGTATAAGTTAGACGAGTTCCAGCTTTAGCCTTCCAAACCTCGAAAGAAGGAGAATCATTATAAGTGCGATCGAAACTATCTTGACCACAAGTAGCAATAAAATCGTCTATGCCTTTACCGAGTAAATGATCCCAAGTTACTATTTTTACTACACAGCCTATCTGTTGTAATAAATAGCCTATTTTCCGAATTGCTGCGTTAACTGCTTTGACAGTGCTAGGTTTATAGTCTTGGTCAAAAACAACATATATTGCTCTTTCCCCACTAGCTAGTTTATGCAACTGGGGAATCAAGTGAGATTTACCAACACGATTGCCGTATTCATCTTTAGGAGTACGATAACCACTGTTAATACCAGGAAGAGCAACAGCAGCGTAACCAGCAGATAATAATGCTCCTGCTTTTTTCGCTCCTTCTGTAATGCATAATGGAATAGTAGGATGTTTAATTAACCATTGCCAAAAACCTAAATCAGCTTTCTCTCGATCGATATCTGTTGGTAGTATACTAATACCGTAGCGATGGGCTATATTCTCCCACAAATGCAAAGGAACTTTAAGGGCAAATAACCCAGTAGGTGCTTTAGGAGGATGCTCGTATTTAATCGCTTTTCCTTTATTTTGACTCAAACGAGGAATATCTGGCTTGAAACAACCCCAAACATCTTCCTCTCCAGTCAAAATATCAATTCCTGAACACCACCATCCTCCTTCGGTGGTATGTTTGTATTTTTGAAGAAACCCTTCACTTATTCTTCCATCATTACGTCTAGGGATATCATCAGAATAGAGCAAGTATTCTGAAGGACAAGAACCATTCAAGGGAACAACATTGAGACGGGTTAATTCTTCGTCTACACAACTAGCTTTCCACTCCAATAAATGATCCATCTCTCTTCTTACCTTTTTTTTCACAGGTATCAAATCATAGCACTAGATATAGTGTTTTAAACATAAATTTTTTAGAAAAGACACTAGATAAAGATTTAATAAATAATTAGGGTTTGCGGAAGAGGAGACAACCTCTAATTAGAGCATGACTGTAGAACTGAAGTTTTTTTGAGTAAATCAGCTATAATATTTATTGAAACTGAGTTTCAGCGATTTTAGTAGTGACAATTGTACCCATGTAAATTTTGAAAAAAGCTTTATCATATTTGCTTTATAGGCTATAATCGTAGCCATGTATATTGAACGAGTTCCCAATCGTAACTCCCCACCCACAATTCTGTTGCGTGAGTCCTATCGCCAGAACGGCAAAGTTCGCAAGCGGACGCTGGCCAATCAGACTAAGCATAAACGGGAGGAACTTTTGCGGGCCACGGAAACAGAACTGGACAAGATCGTTGTGGCGACTAGACGCTCTAAACAACGCTTAGAGGGAAAGTCTGAGATTGGCCTACGGGTCGGCAAAGTGCTGAATCGCTTTAAGGTGGCTAAGCATTTTGAGTTGAGCATTACCGACACACACTTCAGTTACCAGCGCAAAGCACAAAGTATTGAAGCCGATGCTCGACTCGACGGTCTCTACGTCATTCGTACCAGTGTCAGTGGTCAGAAACTGACAGCCACTGCGGTGGTTCAAGCCTACAAAAATTTGGCTCGCGTCGAACAAGCCTTCCGTTGCTTGAAAACGACGGACCTCAAGATTCGACCAATCTTTCATCATTGGGAATCACGAGTAAGAGCTCATGTGTTTATTTGTTTTCTGGCCTATTATGTCGAGTGGCACATGAGGCAGCTGCTGGCCCCCATACTATTTGAGGAGGATGACCCCGATGAAGCCCAACAGCTGAGAGCTTCAGTTGTCGAGCCATCTAAGCGCTCCCATTCTACCCGCAGCTCCGCAGGCAGTAAACAAACCCCCTTCGGAGAACCTGTACATAGCTTCCAGTCTCTACTATCAGACTTGAGCACCATTGTCAGAAGTACAGTACAACCAAAGCAATTGACTATCGCCAGCTTTGAGAAGGTAACACAGCCTACACCCGTTCAGCAGAAAGCATTTGAGTTACTGAAGGTGCAATTGTAGTGTACCCAGTAACTGCATATTTT
>JASJDI010000306.1 GCA_030065155.1 Xenococcaceae cyanobacterium MO_188.B29 | reverse complement strand
GAGGAAAACTAAAGGCAAAAATTAAAGCCCCTAATATAGTTATAGATTGAAGACCTTCTTCATCTGGCACGAAATTAGCAAGAATCATAACTATAATAGAAATTGCTAACCCGAAACAAGCGACAATTTGACCCATGATTATACTTTTTAGAATTAATTTGTAATTTGGCAGACTATTATAAGTAATTGCTCAGACCTTACTTAATGAAAATTTCTCCTAATAATAAAAATTGATTAATTGAAACTAAGTGTCATCATCAATTGAACATAAAAACAAATTAGATTATTTGCTAAACAGGAGATTAAGTTAAAGTCAATTACATTATTATGGGAAAAAATTTTACGTTTATTCAACTATAACCATAAAATCTTCACAATTATTATCCCTTGTTTGAGTGTTTTTACCTAAGAAACTTAAAAAATGTCAGTTCGATGAGTTATATCAACAGGAAAAAATATCGGGAAAAGGATAAGGGGTTAAAGGAAGGAAAAAAAGCTTTTCCCCTGATGAAATTCATCGAATTCACCTAAAAAAAATTCAATTCTGTTTATTCAAAGTTAATTCTACCCTGACGTAAAACAATCCAACTTGAATCCGTCCATTTCACTACCGTAGAAGGCTTACCACTAGGATTGGTATCTAAATATATGGTTTTTTCTGCCAGGACGAATACTTGAGGAAAAGCTGTGGCGATCGCTGACATCTTAGTTATGGGAGCTTCTCCAGAGTAATTGGCACTAGTGGTAGCCAAAGGTCCAGTTTCCCGTAAAATATCTAAAGCGATAGAGCAATTAGGAACTCGAATGCCTATTGTTGTCGGGTCTTGAGGATTCATTGGTTTAGGAACTCGAGTTGAAGCAGGCAAGACTAGGGTTATAGCTCCTGGCCAATATTTTTGAGCTGTATGTTGCCATAAATTGATTTCTTTTTCTGTTCCACTTAAGTAGGGTAATAATTCTGCTATGGATGCTGCCATAAGAATTAATGGCTTAGTAGCAGGACGTTGTTTAATGGTGAAAATTTTTTGGGCAAACTCTGGCTTGACTGCTAATGCAGGCACCGTATCGGTAGGAAAACTGATAACTTCTCCCGCGATCGCTTTTGTAATGATTTTAGACAGGGAAACTTCAGGCATTTATCTCTTTGATACTAATTAACTATGAGCAAAAAATGTCTATTTTACCAAATTTTTTTTTAATCTTAATTTTTATTCCATTATCAATCTTGTTGTTTTAATGAAATCAATATATATTTTACTTTAGACTGCCTATTCAAAAAGAATAAATACATTATTTACTTCTAGAATATATTGTTTTTTTAAAATAAATATATCTTGTGTGTAAAGTATCTAGACAAGAATAATAAACTTGATTTATATTGATTGATATCATGCATGCTACAAGAAGGAAGACGATCATATGGCAACTCTAAATTATTCGTGAAAATAACTTCTGCCGTCTGACTTGAAAATAGCTTTTGAAACAATATAATTGAGTCAATAGACCCTTCTGCTCTTTTTATTAATGGTGGTGTTTTTTTTCATTAGGACTGTATTCTGACTTTCATACTTTTAAATTATAGTGACTCAAACAGGATTGATATACAACTTTCCTTGAATAGGTCAAATACAAAATTTTATAACTCTGAAATTATCCAGATCGAGATATAATTCAGCAATTCGATAATTGCTATAGCTATCAATATTTTAATATTTAAAATTACTATGCTTAATAAAGTTGGTGTTACTTTAGCTTTTTTTACTATCTTAGAAGGTATAGCTTCTGTTCCTTCTATAGCAGCAGAATTTCGTTCTATTGACGGTTCAAATAATAATCCATACCAAATAGGTTGGGGAGAAAGAGATACTCAACTTTTCCGTCTTACTTCTCCTAAGTATGATGATGGTTTCTCTCAACCAAGACAAAAAGGAAAAAATGGCGATTATCTTCCTGGTCCTCGTCACATTAGCAATGCAGTTTCTGCCCAATCTAAATCCATTGAAAATTATTTAGGAGCTAGTGATTGGCTGTGGCAATGGGGACAATTTCTCGACCACGATTTGAGTTTGACAGAAATTGGTACAAAAGAACCATTGGATATTCAAATACCTCAAGGCGATCCTTTTTTCGATCCGTCCCATACGGGAAATGCTACTATGGGCTTTCATCGGTCTTCTTCTTTTAGTGTAGACAGCAAAGGAGTTAGACAGCAGCACAACGACATTACCGCTTATATTGATGCATCCAATGTTTATGGTTCAGATGAAACAAGAGCTAAAACTTTAAGAACATTAGATGGTACTGGAAAGTTAAAAACTTCTTATAGCGATAATGGAGCAATTTTATTACCTAAAAATAAATATGGATTGGCTAATGCCAATGAAAATCATTTGCTTAAAGAAGAAGATTTATTTCTGGCTGGTGATGTTCGAGCCAATGAGCAAGTTGGTTTGATTGCTGCTCATACTCTTTTTGTCCGGGAACATAATCGTTTAGCGAAAGAAATTGAACAAAAATTAGACGCACAAACACCAGAATTAGTAGACAAATTTAAACGCTCTGGATTGAGCAAAGGTGATTTTATTTACGAAACAGCCAGAAAAATTGTTGGGGCAGAAATTCAAGCAATTACCTACAATGAATTTTTACCAACTTTACTAGGCAAAAAAGCTCCCGACCTTGATGATTTGGATTACGATCGTAATATCAATCCTAGTATTAGTAATGAGTTTTCTACTGCTGCTTTTCGTGTAGGACATACTTTACTTTCCCCAAAACTTCAATTAGCTAATGATGATGGCTCTCAAGGTAGCATAAATTTAAAAAATGCTTTCTTTAATCCTCATTTTATCCAAGCAAATGGGATTGATTCTTTATTATTAGGTCTAGCTAGTCAAGAAGCACAAGCAGTAGATAATTTATTAATAGATGATGTGCGTAATTTTCTGTTTGGTATTCCTGGTGCTGGTGGTTTTGATTTAGCTTCCCTTAACATTCAAAGAGGAAGAGATCATGGTCTTGGTAGTCTAAATCAAGTTCGCAGAGAATTAGGTTTAGAAGCTTATGTAGACTTTTTCTCTCTTACTGGTGGAGATACTCAACTATCTAATGCTTTAAGTAATGTTTATGACTCAGTAGAGGATGTCGATCTTTGGGTTGGTGGACTAGCTGAGGTTGAGATTAATGACGATTTAGTTGGGGAAACTTTTAGTACAATTATTAGCGATCAGTTTACTAGGTTAGCTGCGGGCGATCGCTTCTTTTTTGCTCATGATCTTCATTTAAACTCTTTAGAAAATATATTGGCTCTAGATTTAGCTAATACCACGCTTTCTAATATAATTAGTCAAAATTCTGGTATAACCACTATTCACAATAATGCTTTCTTAGTAGAAAAAACTAAAAGCACTCCTGAACCTTCAGGATTAATATCTTTATTGGGATTAGGAATTTTATTCACTGGTTCACAACTAATCACATCAAAAAATTAAAACTATAGTCGTAGATTTTCATTTGCCCTCTTTTTCTAAAACTTAAATAACTTAAAAAATCGAACAATCCTACTATAATTTTTAAATTATTATCGCTAATATAGGTAGTTAAACCTATATTAATTGGTCCATAGCTACTGAGTTGTATATGGTCACCCGATCGACTATTATAAAGATTGTCTAAAATGCAATTTCATTGAGTAAACTATAAATTTTACTCAATAAGATAATCACGGTGACCTTAACAAGATCGAGTGCTTTGTAGATTTAACTAGTTTATATGGTAGTGTTTATTCCTACCAAGGATATCAGAAAAAAAACTGTCTTAGCTAAATTAATGTGTTTTCTATTACACACATTACTAAGTGACTATTTTGGTATTGAGTAATTGTATTTTTAGATGCTGCCAATTTGTAAGCAAAGATTTTATGAAGAATAATTCAATGATAGCAAGAAGAAAATTACTTAAGTTTGGTGCAGTTGCTTTAGGGACAGGAGTAGTCAGTCAAGTAATAGATTCTTCAACGAAAAAAGCTACAGCTAAAGAAACACTTATTGCTCTAGAACAACTCGATCAAAATTCGACTTCAGATCAGGTTTTAGAAGAATTAATAGCAGGAAATAAGCGATTTGTTGAAAATAGATCAGAAGCTCCTAATCAAAACTACATACGCTTACAAGAAGTTTCCACAGGTCAAAAACCTTTAGTTTCTATCCTGAGTTGTGCTGATTCAAGAGTTCCCATCGAAATTATATTCGATCGAGGCATAGGCGATTTATTTGTTGTTCGTGATGCTGGTAATATTGCTACCCCCGAAGAAATCGGTAGTTTAGAGTTTGGTACAGCTATTTTAGGCTCGAAAGTCTTGATGGTAATCGGTCATGAAAAATGTGGTGCGGTTAAAGCTGCTTTAGAAGGGAAGCCACTGCCAGGACAAATCGGTAGTATTGTAGCAGCAATTCAACCAGCGATCGACAGAACTAGCAAAAACGACTCGGAAGAATTTTACGTCGAGACAATCAAACAAAATGTTATGCTACAAGTTAAAAATCTTTATGCTTCACCCTTGCTTTACGAGTTAGTTGAAGCAGGTAAGCTGAAAATTGTGGGAGCTTATTACAGTTTAAAAACTGGAGAAGTTACACTCCTAAGCTAAAACAAAAAAATCATTGTTTTTCTCAGGTAGCAGGGAACAAGCAATAGGGAATAGTGTATTTCTATCTCCTCGCCATGAGAACGCACCGCTATTCCTTATCGTCTTTAATTTCCTATTGTTCAAGGACTATCTTCAGAAAAATTAGAATTGGGTTTCTTTTCCCCTGTTTCGTTGATTACTTCCATATCAAGTGTGTTGATCTGAAGAATACCTTCACCAGAATAACGTTCTGGATGAGCTAAGATTTCTATTTCTCTTTCCATTTTAAGCCTTCCTTCTTCAAAAAAGCGATCGGCTGCTGTTGGCGTAAACAAGTCATTAGAGTTAAAATCCCTCAATACTTCATTGACATTGGGTGCAGTATTTTGAGCTACAGCAGTACCTAGCGCACCAACAATTACTAAGGCGATCGCAGTTGCCAAAGATGTGTAGAAAAGAGAAACAAAATGAGTATTAGTTTTCATATTGCCCCCCACTATAATAAATAACCCTTCTACTTCTATTATAGGAACAAGGAAAAAAGATTATGCGATCTCCTTGTCTCGCAATACTTCATCCAGGGAGTTATTTTCGTTATCATTTATTTGTTGATTGCCTATTTTTACTCTCAGTTTATCAATAGTCATTGGCGATCGCGTTAATTAGACGGGTGGGGTGGTGCGATGCGATCGCTCTAGTTGCTATGATTCAAAGTCTATAATTAATAGAAAAATGAATTCCATTTTCTTGTAGAGTGTCAGGGTCTGAATCTATATCAACTAGAGGAATTCCCCAATCTATTCTGGCATCTAAAGCATCATTCAATTGAAGTTGTAAACCTATACCCACAGAAACTAAAGTATCAGATTCAAGATCGTCTTCCGAATCAATATTCCACGCCGTACCAAAATCAACAAAAGGAACAAATTGTAGTAAGCCTTGATTATTAGCAAAACGTGCTATGGGTAATTTGACTTCTGCCGAGGCAAAAATACCACTATCAACTAAGAAAACATTCTGACGATAGCCTCTAACACTATTGAAACCACCAAGACTAAATCTTTCTTGAGCTAGTAAACTATCGTTAGCAAACTGTAGCTCACTACGTAAGATTAAAAGGGTATCAGGAGCTAAGAGTTTGACATACTGAGCCTGTCCTCTCCAAGCAAAAAAGCGAGAATCAGGAGCATCATCTTCAATCGTCGCATCAAAAACATCTAGTCCTAGACTAAATTGAGAACGCACAGCAAATAAATCTGTTGGGTTACGTTGGACAAATTCTTGGAAGAAACGAATTGCAGATATAGTTGCTTCTCCTTTAGTATCTTCATTAGGAACAAAAGGAAAATTTTGTCCTAAGAGTTCTGTTTGACTATCCTGATAAGAGAAGGTAAACCCAAAAGCGAGTTCTTGGGTAGGCTTAAAGATAATCGGTTGAGTAAAAGTAAAATCTAGATAATAGGAGTCTCCGACAATATTAAGTTCATCAAAAGGAGATTCAACAACTTCCGTATCATTAATTCCTGCTGCAAACTTTAACGAACCGTTTTGACGATTTAGAGGGAAACTATAACTAAGATCTCCTGCATCGCTACCATCTGTATTAGTGTAAGTTAAAAGTAAGCGATCGCCAAAGCCGAGGAAATTATTTTCTTGGATTTTAACTCCACGACGAAAACTTCCTACACTGGGACTAGGAGCGTTATCCAGAAAAGCTTCGACACTAAAAGTATCCGCTTCGGTGATATCAATTTCTAAAGTACTTGCTTCAGGACGAGAACCTTGAGCTAATTGTGCCGATATTCGTTCGATTAAAGGATTAAGTTGCAGAAGTTGCAAATCTTCTAGTAACTTGTTTTGATTGAGAGGGGTAACTTCAGCAGCAGGTAGGCGATCGAGAATATAATTCGATCTTAATTGCTTTGTCCCCGTAATCTCTATTGCTTCTAAACCACCTTCTACTATTTGAATTTGGACTACAGCAGCATCCTTAGTAAAACTTTGCTCTGATGAAATATAAGCACCAGAATTAACATAACCCGCTTCAACATAAAGTCGGGTAATAATAGTTTCTACTTGCAGTAAGTCAACAAAAGAAATAGGTTTACCTAAAAGATGTTGAGTTGCTTGAGCTAATTCTTCCTCGGTAAAAACAGTATGATCTAAAAACTCAAATTTCTTGACCAGAATTTTCTCTGGAATCGGCAGTAAGGGACTAGAACTAGGAACTCGATCGGGATTAGGTTGAAGGGGACTAGGTTTAGTTTCTGGTAACTCTCTTGGTAAAGGTTCGGGAGTTCTGGGAAGAATCGATTCAGGTAACTGAGATAAATGAAGTTCTCCTAGATTGGTTGTAGAGTAATTATCCAGAAGAACCATTTTCCTAGTTTCCGCGCTCGATACTATTCCAGATACTATTAGACTTGTAATGCTGTTCATTTGATACTCCCTAGTTCTTGCCAAATAGATGTCTATTTCTAATGCCTCACCATAACTCGGATTTATTGCCATCAGAGAAATAGTAACCAAAGCTGACGAAATCATTCTTTGCTTTATTACTTAAATAAAGCTTCATTGCTTATGTGCCTCATGATTAATGTACTTGCACATATCTTGAGGAAACTTGAGCCTATGCAAATTAGATAAAAAAAAGATGGCGATCGACTTTTGTGTCGAAATATGCGATCGCCAAAAATTCAAGGTAAAAAGTCAAAATAAGATACTAGTCTGTCAAACATCAAGAGAGAGGGATATATCTCGATCAATATATCCCTCTCTCTTGGTCAGCATTCCCTTGCGGATTACAAATTCCGCGGGGTCTGACCGCTGCCTCCCCTGCTTCCTCCGCTTCCCCTGCTTGCCTCAACCCATCAATTCAAAATTGACCGAGAGGGACGGCGAGGTCTCCTCGCCATATCCAATCGAGGTGTTGACAGACTACTA
>JASJDI010000305.1 GCA_030065155.1 Xenococcaceae cyanobacterium MO_188.B29 | reverse complement strand
AGTTTTCTTTGTCTCACGACCAGCGCGTAACTGCTTTGACTGCTAATTTACCGATTCGCCAAGTCAAACGGTTGTCTAATCTGATGGAAGAGGTAGACGATCGAACAAATGACTTGGAATCTGAAGAGTTAGAGGTAGAAGAAATAGATTCAGATACCGATAAGGCTAGCTCTGACTAGCATTGGCATTTCTGGAAAAGCATCAAGGAAAAATCTCTCTATTGCGTGTAGAAAATTTCTGGTCATCAGATTAAAATCCACAGAAATTTAAGGAAGATAAATTCATAGCAACGAAACTATCCCTCAGTGAATTTATGCCTTGTTCTTTGGATTTTATTTATTTTGTGGATGAATAAAGTCGAGTCGATAATTTTTATAAATTTAAAATTGACTCGATGGAACATTCAATAGTTAACATTTTTTTATATTGTTTTAAGCATTATTTTAGTAATACTTATAACAATTTAAAATATTGAATTCCGAATAAAGAAATACAATATAAAAACTAGAAAAATTACGAAGTCTATTAACAATGCCCAGTAAAAAAGTCCATGTCAAATCCTATCGAGTTAAGGCACACGATCGCACTATTCATACTAGAGTTTATAAGTTTGTCTGTGTTGCTTGTAACCAAAAAGTAGAAAGGGAAACATACGCTACGGTTTGCCCTGCTTATGGTAATAAGTGTAAGGGAGTAAAAGCCAAGTGCAATCGTTTTACTAAAAGCCTATAGCCAAAATTAAAATAGTTTAACCATGTGGCTCGAACCTCCACCTAAACCATCACACAATACAGAACAAGCATTAGTCGAATTAGCTAATTACTATCGTCAGTTAGTAGTTTATCATCAGCAGTCAGCAGCGATCGCGGCTTCTCAGTTGGCACAAGTTGAAACCTTACTCAATCCTAGTTTGGCTAGCAACTTGGCTTGGCAATCTCCCCCTGTAAATTCTTTTTCTAATCGAGGCGAATTAGTAGCTGAATTAGAAACTGCACCGAAAAGTTTGCCCGAAAGACAACTTCCTCACCCTGAAGAATTAATTAAAAGTCTTCAATCAACTTTGGCGGCTAATCGGGGGAAAATTCTGCGTCTAGATTATTTGGTGCTAGAAATTGCCGAAAGCAATTTTTTACCTCCATCACAATATCCAAAACTAAAACAACAACTCAAGCAAACTTTAGAACAAGGAGAACGTCAAGGTTTATGGGCGAGTATTCCTGATTCTCCTGACTGTTGGACTCTCGATCTCAAAGATTTCCCCGATCTAGTTGCTCAATCTGTAGCTAAATCAAAATCGACTAAAAAAACGAAAAAAAAATCTTCCCGCCCTGCTTACAATCGTTCTCGTCTTCCTCATGCGGGAAAGATGAAAGAATACGAAACCCTAACTGCTGCTATTTCTCAATGTCTGCGGGAACATGCACCCCGAACTATGGATGCTCATCAGATTATGGACTGGATTTATCCCGGTGGATTATCTGAAAAAGTTAGAAATAAAGCCTATCAAGCTATTAGCGATGGTTTAAATAAAGGATGCAGTCGCAAACATTGGGAAAGAGCGGAAATAGGTTGGTATTATTGGCAAGAATAATTGAAAATTTAAAATTAGTAATTAATTACCTAAATTTAATCTTGTCCAGGTTAAATTTTGTTGATTTTCATTCCAATGCCAACGTATAAATTGGGCAGGTTGTCCGACTTTAAGACTGGATAAAGCGATCGCTTTTCGGGGAGATTCTGTAGCTAGAGCGATCGCTTTTTCTAAATCGCAAATTCCCCATTCAACTAAATTTTTTACTCCTGTTAATAATGGCAATGTCGTACCCGATAATGTTCCATCAGCTAATCTTGCCGTACCATTGGTAACAGTAATCTCTCTGGTATCCCAAGGATAAACGCCGTCTGGTAAACCAATAGGTGCTAAAGCATCACTAACTAGAAAAACACCGCGATCGTAATTACTAGCCTTAAGTAATATTTTAACCATCGTCGGACAGACATGATTGCCATCAGCAATTAGACCACAATATACATCGGGATTGATAATGGCTGCTCCTAATAATCCTGGTTGACGATGATGTAAACTGGGCATAGCATTAAAAGCATGAGTTACCATGGATGCTCCTAGTGTAAAAGCAGCTTTTGCTTGTTCAGCTGTAGCTAAAGAATGTCCTAAACTAACTGTAATTCCTAAAGAATGTATATAAGCAATGGCATCATTATTACTGTCTAATTCTGGAGCTAAAGTAATTATTTTAATAATTTCACTATAGTTTCCTAGAACTTGTTCTACTGTTTCTACTGTTAAAGGTAGTAAATATTCGGAGGGATGCGCTCCTCTTTTTTTGTAGTTAAGAAAAGGCCCTTCTAAATGTACTCCCAAAATTTTTGCTGTCAGCTGTTGCTCTTTTTGATGAGTCATAAATTCAGCAATAACTGAGAGCGATCGATGTATTTTGGCTACTGAAGTAGTAACTATTGTCGGCAAAAATCCATCTACTCCTTGTTGCCAAAGAAAATTACATATTTGTTCTAGTTGTGGTAAATCTTTTTTCTTTAAATCAGGAAAAGCTAAACCTAATCCTCCATTAATTTGTAAGTCTAATCCTCCTAAAGATATCCACTCCCCTTTAATATCTAAAGTTGGCTTTTTTGTTTCCTCTCTGGTATTTTTATCTATGGATATAATATTTTTAATTCGTCCCTTGTCATCAATGTCAACTTTTTGCAATCCTTCATATCCTGGCACATTAGCATTGGTCAGTAGAACTTGATTAAGCATTAGATTCAGTTGTCATAGCATTAGTTATATAGGAATTCTCGTAGTTGTGAGGTACGGCATTTTTTTTCCCTTTTCCTAAACAAAATCAAAGTGTACCTCATTAAGTATAAAAAACTTGAGATATCTAAGTGTATTTGCGGACTATATCATAAAAATAATCGGTCGAGGGCAGCTGCTAATTCTGCTTGACTTAAAGGTGTAACTATAAATACTTCTTGCACAGTTTTACCCTGTCGTGCAATAACTTTATAACCGCCACGAATAGGTACAGATATTCTTAACTTTAATTTAGGACAATGACCCCTAACCCGCTTAATTTCTCCTGGGGTAACAGTTTGGATTCCCTGAAAAGTAATTAATTTTTCCAATAGGGGAATCAACCCGGGAAGATGGGTAGAATGATTCCAAACTAGTCGACCACCAGAAGAATTACCCATTAATATTTTGTCCAAGTAAACTTATTATCATCATTGCCTTACTCACTACTCACTACTTAATCAAAATTGATTGAGACTTAGACAGATTTTACGCTTTCTCTAATGGAGCCATAGTTAAACCAGCCCGTTTTAACTGTAAATGGTATAATTCTGCTTGTTCTTGAGGCCCTACCCAAACTATTGCCTGTCCTTCAAAATGAACTTGATTAGTTAATTCCCAAGCGCGATCGCTAGTCATGCCAGGAATATATTTCATCAAACATTCAGATACATGCTTAAATGTATTGAAATCATCGTTGAGAACAATCACTTTATAGTTAGGATAAAGCTTTTTAATAACTTTACTTTCTTTTTCTTTTGTTACTGTTGGGGAAGTAGCCATAAGCTTAACTCTTGCTCTAAGGATTGTACTGATTTAGAAGTTACCAAGAAGTATATGCTCAATTTATTTACTTATATTTACTCTCAAGTTTAACCACTTTGAATATTTTCTTCAAAATCGGTATTTAACTATATCACCAATTCTTTTGACTTTCAAAACTTAACCTTTAAAATTATTAATTTTAGGACAAAAATTGTGTCTTCCAAAGATTATTTATCTCTCCTGCAACAAGCTACCGTTTTTAGAGAGGATAAATCAAATTCCCTCCCTTCTCCATCTCAAGTAGTTGATGCACTAATAGAAGCAGAAAAAATGAGTAAAAAACAGAAAACTCATTATTCTTTTCGGCAACTCTTAGGCACTTGGCGATTACACTTTGTCACAGGTACGAAAAAAACTCGCGCTAAAGCAGGTATTGTTCTGGGTGCAGGGCGTTATTTACCGAAATTTATTAAAATTTTCCTTAGCTATAGCGATCGAGTTTTGGCAACACCACCCCAAGGTACAGAAGCAGGAACAGTAAATAATACAGTTCAAATAAGTGGATTTAAAATTGCTTTAGAAGGACCAATCAAATTTCTACCCCAAAAAAACATTCTGGCATTCGATTTTACTCGCTTAAATATCAATCTTTTCGGTATTCAACTTTATCAAGGATATATTAGGGGCGGAGAAGTTAAAGAATCAGAGTTTTATCAAGAAAAAGTTGGTAAACAAGCTTTTTTTGCCTACTTTCTTGTTCAGAATAATTTTATTGCTGCCAGGGGAAGAGGTGGTGGTTTAGCTTTGTGGAAAATAAGCGGGAAGCAAAAAACTCCCTGATTCATCAAGACTACCGACCAGAATATTTTAGCTGTTCTTCGGTCAATTTAAGGGATCGCAACAGTGGTCTAAATATTTTATCCTAAATCCTATTGATAAAGGTTACTTTTAATTTTTGTCTCTTATTCTTAAAACTCATCTGACTTCTGACTTGCATAACCGATAAATAACATATACGAACAGGATTTAGTATTAGCCATTACGATCGAACTAATTACCAACTTAATATAGTCGAGCGGAATGGAGAACTATATCTAATTGCTACTCATCAAGACCCTCATCAACCAGAATTGTTTATTGGTAGAAGCTACGGTTTACTTCACAATAATCACGATCAAAGTCTCACTAAAATCTTTCTTAATCCTGGTTGGCAGATTACTAAGCATGTATATCAGGGTAAAACTTTAGGACACTTTTACATTAGCGGAAATTCCAGAGCAATTGCCCAAAATTCTTTTTTTTAACCTTACTGAATTTACTTATCGAAGTAAACGAAACTTTCTCGATAAGTCAAAAATTTCCTCACTTGTGGAGTGATCCGCTTTCACTTCGACAAGCGTATTAATTACAGAACTCAGCTTCCAGGGAAAAATACCAAGTTTTGTAAAACTGCGAAATTTTTGAATTCTCCAGCAATAACTCAGAAGTTGAACCATTACCGCACATCGCGAATATTAGACATGAAAAATAGTAATCTCGAACCAATTATGCCTTTCGTATTTTATCTAATTGCGATCGCGATCGGCTTTGACGTTCAAATTAATTCAATTGTCTCATCTCAGTTAAATCACTTGGCTTCCAATCCTTGCGCCCAAGTGTACAACAAAAATTAATTACAAATCTTAGAGAAGAATCCATGAATAATCTACACGCTTCTACAATTTTAAATCAGGCGATCGCCGATTCTCAAGAATTGCTAACAACCTACGTTTTCAGTGAAGGACTTCTAGCTAAATTTACTACTGTTTTTGGTTCTAAGTACGATCGTCGATTTAAAAGATTTGTGAGTGATCCACTTTCTCTTCAACAAGCGTATTAGTAACAGAACTAAAAAACAGGATTCAATCAATGACAAATCGAAACACTTTCTCCACGTTAGAGACTGTTTGTAAAAAGAAAATAGCGATCGCCCGTTTTCACCTGACAAAGCGATCTCACTATTCTTAATCCTAACTACTTTAGATCGCATCCATTCGGTTAGGATAAGTTCGGGCATTAGCGACAAAAAAATGAAAGCAACCAACATTCAATGGCGACGCATAAGCGGAATTGTAGCGGTGCAAGGCTCGATTACTTTAGCTTGGGTAATATATGCTCTCTACTTACCCAATCTACTGATGCAGTTAGGTTTTTCCAAATCTTTAGCTGGAATTATCCTAATCATAGAGCACGCCTTAGAAGCAGTAATTGAACCTATTTCTGGAGGTCTTTCGGATCGATCTTTTCAACTTCTGGGAACTCGCGAACCCTTGATAAAGCTTGGGGTAATTTTAGCTGCAACATTTTTTCTTATTTTGCCCTGGTTCGGATTTTTTATTGAGCCTGTTAGTGTTTGGCGTTGGAGTTTACCTGTAATTGCGGTACTCTGGGCTTCAGCAATGGCGATATTTCGTAGCCCAGTTATTGCTTTATTAAGACTAGCAACACCCCAACCGAAACTACCCATAGCAGCAAGCTGTTTAACTCTAGTCCAGCAATTAATTGGAGCATTTCGCTTTACAGCATATAATTTAATCCTGTCTGCTGGACCTTTATTTACTTTTGCCCTTGGTTCTTTTGTTTTATTAGGAGCAACAGTTTTTTTACGTCGGGTAACACCTCCCATTGCACCTCAAAACACCTCTCAAACTTTACCCAAAATTCCAATTCGGATTGTAGTTCTTGTGGTGGGGGTGGGAATTGCTATTGGTTGGAGTCTGCGTTTTTTAATGGCGGGACTAGCTATTTATTTCGGTCAGTCTGCTAGTTCGGGATTGTTAGGCTTTAGTCTGCTACTGGCAATATTTGCTGTTCCTGCGGGACGTTTTGCCGTTTACGTGGGCAATACTCGCTTAGTATTGGGCGGAATGATATTAACGGCAATCTTATTAAAACTTGTCTTGTCGGCTAGTTCTATCTTTACCTTGGTCATAGGTTCGATCTTAATGGCTTTAGCATTTAGTTCGGTACTCAATGGAATTGTACCGTTTGTCTTAGAACTAGTCCCAGAAACAAGAGCAGGTTTAGGACTTGGCATATATTTTGGAGCGTTTGGTGGTGCGATTAGCTTTTTCAACTTATTCTTTAAAGGCTTGAATAATTTGAGTCTACAGACAAGCTTAGGTGCAATTTCACTAATAGTGGCTGGTTTCTTTGTGGCTATTAGCTTGAGGTTTAAAGACCGCAAAAGGTAGAGTTAAAAGTCTACACTATAATAGTAATCTCTACAAGATAATTGAGTCGATCGAAATTAGTTCTAGTTTGATATATTATCTTTGCTTGAATAAGTTTTCTTTAAAAGAATGAGGTTTGAGGCGATTGCAATGAATATTAATTACTTAAAAACAATCTTGAAAATTACTAGTTTAATAGTTTTATCTACTAATATAGCTGCTTGTTCAGAACTTCAAAACGAACGAGTCAGCCAACCAGAAATAGACCAATCTGAAACTGCGTTGACGGCAACAAATAGTATTGAAAAACCAACTTGGAACAATATAGATATTCAAACTTTTTCTGGTCATAGTGATGCTATTTGGTCTGTAGCCATCAATCCCCAGAAAAATTTAATTGCTACTGCCAGCGAAGATAATAATATTAAACTTTGGAACGCTCAAACAGGAGAATTAGTTCGCACTTTAACAGGACATACTAAAGGAGTTTTATCCGTTAGTTTCAATCCCAATGGAGAACAACTAGCTAGCAGTAGTAAAGAAGGTATTATCAAAATTTGGCAAGTAGCAACAGGAGAAAATATTCGCACTATTAATGCTAGTGAAAAAGCCGTAAGATCTGTAGTTTATACTCCCGATGGCAAGAAAATAGTTAATAGTGATTGGGCTAATAATATTAAAATTTGGGATGCCGAAACTGGTGAATTAATTAAAACTTTAACAGAACATACTAAAGGTGTTTTTGCCATTGCTGTTAGTCCCGACAATAAAACAATAGCTAGCGTTAGTAAAGATAAAACTATTAAAATTTGGGATTTA
>JASJDI010000304.1 GCA_030065155.1 Xenococcaceae cyanobacterium MO_188.B29 | reverse complement strand
AGCGGTTTCGATGAACAAAGCTTTAAGTTCCGCAGTCAGCTCCATCTCTATATTCTCCCGAAGTCTTAGCCCTGCCTGAACTCTACCCTGTTATGGGATGTTTTTTTCTGTCTAATTCCCTTACAACTGAATTAGCACTGAGGTGATCGTAGTATAGTCTCTGTCCCCTCATGCCATTAAATGTATATGTGTCTCGCTCACCTGGTTCTATATTACCTGAGATTACCTGGTTGAACTCTAACTCCGTCACATTATCATCGTTGATCTCGCTGACGATTAACTCTACCGTTGCTGTATCTGTGCCACCATTATCATCATCAACTTCGTAGATAAATTGATCTGTGCCACTAAAACCATCATTAGGTGTATAAGTAAATGAGCCATCTGATTGTAGTTCTAAGTTACCATTCTCAACACCTTCACTAAGAGTAACAGTTAGAGGGTCTTCTTCAGGATCTGTGTCATTACTCAAAACCCCTTCAGTCAGATTGATAATTAGAGGTGTATTTTCATTTGTGTTGTAAGTATCATCGACTGCAACAGGTGAAGCGTTTTCGGCAGGTGTAGTCAGCACAAAGCTGTAATCAAATTCTCCACTAGAAGTAGTTCCCGCAACAGCTAGCACATATTCCCCATTTTTCTCTAGTGTTACTGGAAAGTCTGCTAAACCTGGAGAGATTTCCACTAACTCATTGTCTGGGTCAAAGAGTCTAAAATTTGCATTTTGGCTGATATCATCAAGATTATCAATTAACAACTCTTGACCTTCCGAACCGCTAAAGCGATATAAGTCAGCTTCTCCGTCAAAGTCTATTTTTCCATTCTCAGGATTATCAATAGTAATTTCTGGAGCATCAGCAATATCCAGAAGCCGAAAACTATATGTACCTTGTGAGCTAAGAAATTCACCACTAAAAACGAATGAGTAAAGATCATCTTCAGTTAAAGTGAAAGGATCTCGATCGCTCCCTGGTACTTCAGAAGGAAGAAAAACGCTACCATTGACAAATTCTCTTACAACTGAATTAGCACTAAGATGATCGTAGTATAGTCTCTGTCCCTCACTACCATTAAATGTATATATGTCTCGCTCACCTGGTTCTATATTACCTGAGATTACTTGGTTGAACTCTAACTGCGTCATATTGTCACCATCAGTTGGATTATCTAAAAGTGTAGGACTAATCTCTATTTCATAGTTGACGCTGAATGATGAGTTGAGAGGCGAATTGATAGTTCCTACTGGAGTTAACTCTATCAGATAGTCACCAGTATCTAATTCTTGCTGAAAAACTACTTCTGGATCGGAGATAAGACTGGATGGTAGACGTGAAGGGTTTTGAAGAACTTCTTCATTATCAATTGTATTATTATCGTTTAAATCTTCTGCAATTCTAAATCTCACTCGATAAGCGGGCTCTGCTCCAGCAGAATCAGAAGTAAAAACAGAAGTATCAGAAAAACCATTAATCTCTATATTAGTTTGTTGGTTTAGCTCAAATGAGAAAATGTCTTCATTATCGCTTTGTTGTCCTGAAAAAAGACCGCTTTGAATAACACTAGTGCTTCCTAGAGTACCTAAATCTACTAAGCTCATAGAATTAATCTAAAAATCTTACTTTACATTTTTAGTCGATTGACATGACTTTGTTTTACTGTAGGTGTAGAGAAAGCGATTTGTTTCTGTTATAAAATTTCATAAACAATAAAAAGTGGGTAATAAAGATTGCTATAGGAAAGGATACAGACCTCTCCTAAGCTTTCCTTTATTTAAATATGACGTGTAATCCAGTGTCCTCAATTTCCCTATTGTTGATATTTGCCCCTTGATTTGGTCTAGCCAAAAATAAATCAATTTTAGAGTTTTTTTAAATATCGAATATATTTCTTGCACAAAATTGTAGTATTGTCGTATATCTCAAGCAAGAGTATAGGCTATGGACAACAAAGATTTACTCAACGAACAAATCTATGACCACACCAAAGCTTCAGAGTTAATTAGACAACGAGCCAAAGCTATAGGGATTTCTCGCCGTAGACTAGTACAGTTGTTGACTGCTGGTACTAGTACGGCGACTGTAAGTTTATTTTCCTCTAGTCAAGGTAGAAAAATTGCTCAAGCTCAAGAAACTTCTGCTATTGTCAAAGAAATTCGCCCAGACTGGTTTTTTCAAGTTAAGACTAATTTAGAGATGCGCTGGGAAAATATGTACAATCGGGGTTATCTTGTACCCAATGAGTTGTTTTTCGTTCGTAATAACAACCCAACTCCCAGAATCGATCCTACCAACTACAAATTAGAAATTTTTGGGGACGGAGTTTCTAATCCTCGCTCGTTCAGCTATGACGAACTTCTTAGTATGCCTTCCATTTCAGCAATTAAAGCTGTTGAATGTGCAGGTAATGGTCGGAGTTTTTACAAAAATACTTATGGTCAAGAAGCTAGTGGCACACAATGGAAGTTGGGAGGTATTGGTGTAGCTGAATGGACTGGTGTTCCTATGGGGGAAGTTTTATCAAGAGCAGGAGTGAAGCCGACAGCTAAGGATGTAATGCTAATTAGTTTAGATGAGAAAAAAGTGCAACGTCCTATTCCCATTGAAAAGGCATTAGCTGAAGATACTCTGCTTGTCTATGCAATGAATGGAGATATCTTACCACCAGATCATGGTTTTCCCATTAGAGCTTTAGTTCCTGGATGGGTGGGGATTGCTAATATCAAATGGGTTGGTAGTATTCAGGTTTCAACCTTACCACTCTTTTCTGTCTACAACACGGAAAAATATATCTTAATTGGGGATGATTATCCAGTATCCCAGGAATTACAAGAAGCTGGAGTGCTAGGAGAAATAACTACTGAGCAAAAACCCAAGAGTGCTTTTGAACTTCCCTGGGAGGGAGAAATATCTTCAGGCAAACGTCTTTTGCGTGGACGTTCATGGTCGGCTCAAGGCAAAATTACGCAAGTGGAAGTAAGTTTAGATAATGGTCAAACTTGGCAACAGGCACGTTTACGAGAGCCAAACCTGTCGCAAGCCTGGGTACGCTGGGATATTGACTGGAATGCACGACCAGGAAATTACCAATTACAGGCAAGAGCAACAGATGAGCGAGGAAACAAACAACCGGCTAGTGTTCCTTTTAATGAGAAGGGTTATCTCTACTGGGGAATTGTTACTCACTCAATCAAGGTTGTATCCCACATCCATCAGCCCCACAGATGAAGTACCTCTGAAATCAGGGTCAAAGCATGATGAAATGGAGAAGTGAAGCCAGAATCTCTTCCAGAGGAAGAAAAGGAAGCAAAATTTTAGCCAAAGTGATGGGTTCGATAAGAGCTATTCTCATGAAGGGTTGCTTCATGAGAATGAGCAACGGAATAAGTAACTAATTACCCAGAATGCTCGGGAAAAAATTAAGATAATTGAGAGGGATTAATCAAGAGATAAATTACTGATTAGAAGTGTTAAGAGAAATCGAAATAAAAAACATTAACCATTTAGGAATAATAGCAGGAATAGTTGATGAACTAGAAATAGTTAAACTCATCAACAAAGAATTAGGAAGAGAAGAGCAAGAAATAGTTAATTCAGGAGAAATAGTTAAAGCAATTATTTTAAATGGATTAGGATTTGTCTCCCAGCCACTATATTTATTCCCCAAGTTTTTTGAAGGGTTAGCAACAGAACATCTTTTGGGTCAAGGAATATTACCAGAACATTTAAATGAGCATAAAATAGGTAGAGTAATGGACAAGCTCTACAATTATGGTTTAGCAGAATTATTCCTCTTAATTGCCCTAGCAGCAGCGAAAAAAAAGAAAATTAATCTCGATTTTTCCCATAAAGAATTCAAGTTCTTTTTCAGTTCATGGTCAATACAATCAAGCTCTATCTTCTGGAGCAGAATCTCCTTCACCAGAGTCAGAGGTAGAACCAATACCAATTACTATAACTCATGGGTATTCGAGAGACCATCGACCAGATTTAAAACAATTTATCGTAGATTTAATGGTTGCTCGTCTTAAGTGAAGCGAGAGCCGAATCCGATCATCAGTCTCTGGAGAAGAAAATTACCAAAGAAAAAGAAATAGTTCAAAAGAAAGTATCTAAATTATTTAAGAAAACATTTGATAATGCAATCGAAGCAGAGTTGAGCTTAAAAACGATCGCCCTGGGCTAAATTGGCACTCATTCTCTCTTTATCCAGTTCATACTTGTTCTTTTTCTTTATTCCCTCTCTTTTCAATAACGATTTCCGATGTATTTCATTTGTGGGGCTGATGGATGTGGGTTAATAGGATCTGTTTTCACCTTTCGCTATCAACAAGGGATACAATAGCGGACGGGGTAACGCCTCTTATACTCAAAGGAGCTAATTTCAATGATCGCAGGTGAGATTAAATCAAAGGTAGATAAGCTTTGGACGACATTTTGGAATAATGGCATTAGTAACCCCCTCTCCGTGATCGAGCAAATATCTTATTTACTTTTTATTAAGAGGCTGGATGATTTAGAACTGGCAAAAGAACGAAAAGCCCAGCGATTGGGGCAGCCAGTTGAGAAACCTATTTTTACACAAGACCAACAGCAGATGCGCTGGTCGCATTTTAAGAATCTCACCGACGCTGAAGAGATGCTGCGGATCGTGCGGGATGAAGCCTTTCCTTTTATTAAGAATCTGGGTGGCACTCAGGTAGAAACCGCTTACGCCCGACACATGAAAGATGCCGTATTTTTAATTGCTAACCCCGCCCTGTTAACCAATGTAGTCACGCAGATAGAGCAGATTCCGATGGGGGATCGGGATACCAAGGGCGACCTCTACGAGTATATGCTCTCCAAGCTCACCACCGCAGGAACGAATGGGCAATTTAGAACTCCCCGCCATATTATCAAGATGATGGTAGAATTGATGCAGCCTGAAGCGAGGGAAATTATCTGCGACCCTGCTTGTGGTACGGGTGGCTTTTTAGTTGCTGCTGCCGAGTATTTACGGGATTTAAAAGATTCCGACGGTAATTTAGTTCTCAACGCCCAAGGTAACCGCGAACATTTTAATAAAGAAATGTTTCACGGATTCGATTTTGACGGAACAATGCTGCGAATTGGTAGTATGAATTTGATGCTGCACGGGATAGAAGACCCCAAGATTGAGGCGCGGGATTCCCTGTCAGAAGATTATTCGGGCATCGAGGAAGCCTTTACCATGATTTTGGCTAATCCACCGTTTAAGGGTTCGGTAGAAAAATCAACCATCGCCAAAGACTTAACCAAAGTTATCTCTACTACTAAAACCGAACTGCTATTTTTACCCTTATTTCTGCGACTCCTGAAAATTGGCGGACGGGCTGCGGTAATCGTTCCCGATGGGGTGCTGTTTGGTTCTTCCAAAGCACATAAAGCAGTTCGTAAAACCTTAATTGAGAATCATAAACTAGACGGGGTGGTTTCCATGCCGTCGGGGGTATTTAAACCCTATGCAGGGGTTTCTACGGCAGTTATTGTCTTTACTAAGGTGGGAGTAGAAAAAGACGGTACGGATCATGTTTGGTTCTACGACATGAAAGCCGATGGTTTATCTCTAGATGATAAACGGCAGCCAGTAGAGGAAAATGACATTCCCGATCTACTAGAGAAGTGGCACAGTCGCGATCCGAAACAGGAATCAGACCGTAAGAGTAAAGCGTTTTTTGTTCCGAAGAAAGAGATTAAGGAGAACGGCTACGACCTTTCAATTAACCGCTACAAAGAGATTGAGTACGAAGAAGTGGAGTACGAACCGCCCAAAGTAATTTTGGGCAAGCTCAGATCGCTGGAAGATGAAATAATTTCTGACCTAGATGCACTTGAGGCGATGTTATCTTGAGCGAGTTTTCAGGTCAGGAACAGATTTTATTTATAGTCGAAACTCCGATTAACTTTCAGGTTCAAACCACTGTCAATTACTGGGAATTAATTACTACGATTAAACATCCGATAATGAAAGGAAGGTTAGAAGATATCAAACAAACATTAACCAATCCCGATGTAATTCATTTAAGTAAGAGCGATTCACAAGTTTATTTATTTTATAGAACGGACGGTAATAAAAGATGGGTTTGTGCCGTAACCAAAAGATTAAATGGCAACGGGTTTTTGATCACTGCTTATCGAACCAGCGCAATTAAAGAGGGAACAAAGATATGGCAAAAGTAAAAGTTTTTCATGACCGTGTGGGAAATACCTTAGTAGTTTGGTTTGGCGAACCACAAGATGAATATGAGGTAGAAGAAACAGGTGACGAAGTGATTTTAATGAAAGATAAAAGTGGACGAGTCATTGGTTTTGAAAAGTTAAATTTTGCTAATGATAATTCAGATATGACTCAAGTTAATTTTGAAAGTATTACTGTTAATTAAAATCTACAAATCGCTGGAAGCAGAAATAAGTTCTGACTTAGATGCACTAGAGAAGATGTTGGGGTAGGAAATGGGCAAATATGAAAAACTGCTGCAAAGGATTCTTACGGGAACATCCGACAACAACATCAAGTTTGACGAACTGCGTCAGCTACTGAAGAAGTTGGGATTTGAAGAACGCATTAAAGGCGACCACTACATTTTTACCAAGGATAATGTAGAAGAAATCATTAATATTCAGCCCAAAGGTAGCAAAGCCAAAGGGTATCAGGTTAGGCAAGTTAGAAATCTCATTGTGAAGTACGGTTTAGGAGATAGCGATGTCAGTTAAATACGAATTGATTATTTATTGGAGTGAATCAGACCAAGCTTTTATCGTGGAAGTGCCAGAATTAGCTGGATGTATGGCAGATGGTCAAACCTATGTCGAAGCGGTGACTAATGCTGAGGTGGTAATACAAGAATGGATTGAAACGGCTCAAGAATTAGGGCGCGATATTCCTACTCCTAAAGGGAGGTTACTCTATGCTTAGATTGCTAGAAGATGAGATAAGAGCCGATCTTGATGCTTTGGAGGGGATGTTGGGATGAATTATCCTGATAACTGGCAATATTTAAGTATAAAAGAATGTTGTAGTGTCGTTTCTGGCTCTACTCCCAAACGCAATAAACCAGAATATTGGGATGGGGAGATCGATTGGGTAACGCCAAAAGATTTAAGTAATCTTGATATTCCCGTACTAGAAGAAGCTCCAGAGAAGATAACAGAACTCGGATACAAGAGGTAATCGTTCATTCCCCCTCCAAAAAAAGCCAGGAAAAATTAGGATACGGCGAGCGCTATATCCATTAATTAACTGCCAAGAGGAAAAGGTGGTGGAGAAAGACCTTGTCTTGCCAAAGCTAAGACTGCAGCTATGTAAGTCCAAGGATTAATCTCTCTTAGACGACAGGTTTCAATGACACTTAACAAAGAACTGTAAGCCCGACTCCCCTCAGGAGTGCGAGTGCCAAACCCAATGTTTCTGGCAATCACCGCATGGCGTAAAGCCCTTTCCGCTTCATTATTAGCGGTACTTAAACAAAATTTAAGCCCAAATAAAGCCACAACTCGCTTTGTAAGCTGCAAATACGTGCCGATTTTGGTTGAGCCATTCGACAAAACGATAAGATATAGCTGTACGAAATG
>JASJDI010000303.1 GCA_030065155.1 Xenococcaceae cyanobacterium MO_188.B29 | reverse complement strand
CTCTACCTTGTCTACCTTGTCTCCCCACTCTCCCTCTCTTGGTCGGCTTGCTCTCGGTGAGGAAACCTCACCGAGTTCCGACCGCTTGTCTTACCTTCCCTTGAATTTATTTATGCAAGAGGTCTAATGATTTTTTGAACTTATGTAAGAAGTCTATTTTATGCTCATTCCATTTCTGTTAGCCTCTAGCCTGGTTTCTCCTGAGCCAGAATTTAACCAATTACGGCAAATTCTCGAAAATTATGGTTTTGAAGTTCGTCTAGAGTTACCACCAATACAGGGAGCTTACGGGTTATTAAGACACGATTCTAAAACTATTTGGATTAATCCTGTTGTTTTTGATTTAGGCTTGGCTCAACCAACTCTTGTTCATGAAGCTGTTCATGCTGCCCAAAGTTGTGCAGGAGAACAAAATTTACAAACTTTAGGCTTGGATATACCTCCCCCCACAATGACTACACCTTTCTTTTTTCGTTATCATTCTCATCGCCGTGAACTGGAAGCAGAAGCTTACACTATACAAGTACAACCTAATAGAACCGAGCTAGCGATCGAACTACTCGATCGATATTGCCCTTAAAAAAGCTGTTAGTTATTAGCTATTAGCTATTTGTTAAATAACCAAAATTAAAGCAGGAATTAGCAATCGTGACAGCAGCGACACCAGACATAAAACAAAGAGTCCAACAACTGAAACAGCAACTACAAAAAGCAGGATACGCTTACTATGTTCTCGACAATCCCATCATGGAGGATGAAGTATACGATCGATTGTATCGTCAACTACAAGATTTAGAAAGTCAGTATCCCGAATTAATTACCCCTGACAGTCCTACCCAAAGAGTAGGGGATCGACTAGCATCCCAATTTACTTCGATTAAACACAATATTCCTCTCTACAGTTTAGAAAATGCGTTTAATTTATCAGAATTAGCTAAATGGGAAACTAAATGGCAAAAACAAGCTCCAGATACCCCAGATTCTAGTTATGTCTGTGAATTGAAAATTGACGGCTCAGCTTTGGCTTTAACTTACGAAAAGGGTGTTTTAGTTAGGGGTGTTACTAGAGGCGATGGAGTTACAGGAGAAGATATTACTCAAAATGTCCGTACTATTCGCACCATTCCTCTCCGACTTAATTTAGATAATCCTCCCAATCTTGTAGAAGTAAGAGGAGAAGCTTTTTTACCGTTAGATGTTTTTGCCAATATTAATAAAGAAAGAGAACTTCAAGGAGAATCCTTATTTGCCAATCCTCGTAATGCTGCTGCGGGAACTTTGCGCCAATTAGATTCTAGAGTTGTCGATCGACGTAAATTAAATTTCTTTGCTTATACTCTCCATCTACCCCCATCTGGAGAAAGTACTGCCCTTCAATCTCAATGGGAATCTTTAGAACTACTTCAAGCCATGGGATTTTTAGTTAATCCTCATCGTCAACTATGCCCATCTGTACTAGAAGTAGAGAAATATTATCAGTATTGGGAGACAGCTAGAGATAATCTCCCCTACATGACTGATGGAGTTGTAGTAAAACTTAACAATTATCAACTACAGAAACAATTAGGTTTTACGCAAAAATTTCCCCGTTGGGCGATCGCCCTTAAATACCCTGCCGAAGAAGCACCTACTCTAGTCAAGGATATCATCGTGAATGTAGGCAGAACTGGGGCAGTTACACCCATGGCAGTCATGGAACCAGTACACTTAGCAGGTACAACGGTACAAAGAGCCACCCTCCATAATAGCGATCGCGTTGCGGGATTAGATATCCGTGTGGGCGATACCGTAATTATACGTAAAGCAGGAGAAATTATACCTGAAATTGTCCGTGTAATTACTGATTTACGACCTCCTGATGCTCAACCCTATCAAATGCCTACTCAATGTCCAGAGTGCAAATCAACTTTAATTCGCCCTTCTGGAGAAGCTGTAACTCGCTGTGTTAATAGTTCTTGCCCAGCAATTTTAAGAGGTAGTTTAGTTCATTGGACTTCTCGTGATGCTTTGGATATTCGCGGTTTAGGAGAAAAAATAGTTGTACTTTTAATTGATAATAATTTAGTTCGCTCGATCGCCGATCTTTATACTTTAAGGGCAGAACAAATTGCCAGTTTAGAGCGGATGGGAGCAAAATCTGCTGATAATTTAATTAAGGCGATCGATGCTTCTAAACAGCAATCTTATGCCAGAGTTTTGTACGGTTTGGGTATTCGCTATGTCGGTAGTGTTAATGCCCAAATACTTGCTAAAAACTTTCCCAATATTGAGTTATTATCTCAAGCATCTATCTCTTCTCTAGAAGCAGTATATGGTATCGGAGAAGAGATTGCTCTCTCCGTTTTTCAATGGTTTAGAAACCCTGCTAATTTAGCGTTAGTAGAGTCTCTCCAAAAAATAGGTTTACAGCTTTCCGTGGCTAATAATACCGTAGATAATAAGATAGCTAATACCAATATTTTAGCGGGAAAAACTTTCGTTATTACTGGTACTTTGCCCAGTTTAAAACGTAGTGAAGCAAAAAAAATAATTGAGCAAGTAGGAGGGAAAGTTACTGGCTCTGTAAGCAGTAAAACTGACTACTTAGTAGTAGGAGAAAACGCTGGTTCAAAACTAACAAAAGCAGAACAATTAGGTATTGTTCTGCTTAGTGAACAAAAGCTACTAGAATTAGTTAACTCTTAAGGCAAATCATTGAATATAAAATAAAAATTTAAATTTTTATTTTTCAGTCGAACCATTCAACTTTTTCCTGAATTGGACTACGACGGCTCTGAGTAGCAGGATTATCACTATATCCTAAGTATAAATATCCCAAACAAAGGTCTTTTTCCGATAATCCCAAAAATTCTTTTAATTCTTGGGTATAAGTTACTCCTCCTGAACCCCAAAAACTACAAATTCCATAAGCTTGAGCAGTTAAAGCCATATTTTGTACACTGCAAGCTACTGCCTCTATTTCTTCGTCTCTAAGTATTTTTTCGGATTTTTGTCTCTGCATGCAAATTATAATTACGTGAGAAGACTGAAGAACATTTGTCTTCATACGCTCAAACTTTTCTGGCTTAAATTTTTCCTCAGTGGTAAGTTGTTTGTATAAATTTGCTTGAAAATTTGCCAACTTTTCTAAGCCAGAGTCAGTAAAAACCTTGAACCGCCAAGGTTGTGTTAAACCGTGGGTAGGAGCCCAATTAGCATTTTCTAATATTTGCCAAACGACACTATTATCAATCTTATTTCCGTTAAAAAACCGTGGTTTCGTAGAACGGCGAGACTTAATTATTTCGTTGATAATTTCTGTGGATTGAGTCATACTTAGATGTTAAATTTAACTGAGTATCAAACTACTGTTGTTTTCTTTTAAGTGCGTTTATATTTAAACTTGGTTAAGATATAAGCTGGATGTAACAAGAAATGTCAGTATTATTAATTAATTAATTAACTATTGGCAGTAATGAAAACTAGAGGTTAATATCGCAAAATAAACCCAACCAAACTCTTAGGTAAAACAGCGAGGGTACAAATTAGTTTCCAAATATGTAATTGTACAGTTACATCATTTTCTCTAACCTAATTTATACTTAAGCCATATGAATATATTCTTAAATATTCCTGTTTGCTCATCTTCTGATAACTTCAATAGATATTATGGATAAAAAATGAAGCCACTTGAAGCAGCACTACAATCTAGATTGTCACCTATGAAAGAAAACTCTCAAAAGGATAGTAAAAAACTACTACTGATTGATGATGACCCTAATCTAATTTTATTAGTTAAAGACTATTTAGAGTTTAGGGGTTATCAGGTCATGACCGCAGAAAACGGCAGAGAAGCTCTAGACATCTTAGAGCAGAATATTCCTGATATGATCATTTGCGATGTAATGATGCCAGAAATGGATGGCTATTCCTTAGTCAATCATATTAGAGAAGAACCCCGTACGAATAGAATTCCTGTTCTGTTTCTTTCTGCCAAAGGTCAAAGTCAAGACCGAGTAAAGGGTTTAAATGAAGGTGCTGACGTGTATATGGTAAAACCTTTTGAGCCTGAAGAGCTAGTAGCGCAAGTAGAATCATCTTTAAATCAGATCAAACGCTGGCAGCAGGGTCGTCCCATCGGCTTAGATGCTAGTGGTCCTACTATTCATGTTCCTCATCATGTGGAACTTACACCTACAGAATTAAAAGTTGTTCAGTTGGTAGCCAAGGGAATGGCTAACCGCGAAATTGCTGAAAAACTGAAAGTCAGTCAACGTACTATTGAAAGTCATGTTTCTAATATGCTCAACAAAACTAGTCTCAATAATCGGACTGAATTAGCTCGTTGGGCGATCGAAAGTAACATGGCTTGATAATCTATAGGTTAGAACTATCTCAAAAAAGAATCTAGAGTCGTCATGTCTGAAATAAGCAGGCTTCATTTCTAGATTGTAAAATGATAGTTCTTTGACCTATAGGTAACAAATGACTAAACTAAGCTTCTGTGCCATCGTCAAAAATGAAGAAAACTCCCTCTCTAAAT
The DNA here is from genome assembly GCA_030065155.1 of Xenococcaceae cyanobacterium MO_188.B29. Lineage (GTDB taxonomy): Bacteria > Cyanobacteriota > Cyanobacteriia > Cyanobacteriales > Xenococcaceae > JASJDJ01. The sequence continues at coordinate 3,072 of JASJDI010000303.1, read as the reverse complement.
GTTTAGAGAGCGTTAAAAATGTCGTCGATGAAATTATTATTCTAGATACGGGTTCTACAGATAATACAGTTGAAATTGCCCAACAACTTGGAGCTAAGGTACACTACTTTCAGTGGTGTGATGACTTTGCTATAGCTAGAAATGAAGCTTTGAAATATGTTCAGGGGGAATGGGTACTTGTATTAGATGCCGATGAAGTCTTAAATCCAGCGATTGTAAATAAATTGCACGAAGCAATAAAAGTAGAAACTAATTTAGTTGTTAATCTCCTTCGTCATGAAGTAGGTGCATCTCAATCTCCTTATTCTTTGGTTTCTCGATTATTTCGTCGTCACCCAGACATTAAGTTTACTCGTCCTTATCATGCTCTGATTGATGATAGTGTCAGTGAAATTCTGACCAAAGAATATCATTGGCAGGTAGCAACGCTTAATGAAGTAGCAATTTTCCATTATGGCTATCAAGCAGAAGCGATCGCCTCTCTAGATAAATATACCAGGGCTAGAGTGATGATGGAAAAATTTTTAACCAATCATCCTAATGATCCTTACGTATGTAGTAAGCTAGGAGCTTTATACCTCCAAAGTGGTTCAATCAAAAGTGGCATCAAATTTCTGAAACAAGGCTTAAAATCTAATCAGGCTGAACCTTCTGTTTTGTTTGAACTCTATTACAGTCTTGGTAATGCTTACAATCGTCAACAAGATTATGAAAGAGCTAAGAAACAATATCAAAAGGCAATTAATCAGCCGATTTTACCTAAGTTAAAAATTGGTGCTTATAACAATTTGGGTAGCTTACTCATCAATCTAGGAGATTTTCAAGCAGCACAACAAGCTTTGGAAGCAGTTTTAAAACTTGATTCTCACTTTGCTATGGGTTACTACAATCTAGGTATGCTTTTTAGCAAGATGAAAGAAATGAAAAGAGCGATGCAGCGCGGTCTTGGGGGTTTCCCCCATGAGCGACTGCATCAAGAAGCGATCGCTGCCTACCAAAAAGCAATTGAACTCAACCCGAATTATGCTCCTGCTTACCAAAATCTAGGCGTTATTCTCTACAAAAGTGGTTATATGACAGAGAGTATAGAAACATTTAAACAAGCGATCGCACTTTATGAACAACAAAATCCTCAAGATGCTCAGGAATTACGTCAAAAATTAACAGGAATTGGAATTGTTATTTAGTTAACTTTTTGAGAGAAATAAGTCGAAAACTTCCGTATAATTAACTAGTTATTTCCCGCAAAAAACATTGATTAATTTATTAACTAATTATTGTTTATTTAGAAGAAGTAACTGTAGCTAATTGATGAGAAATAGATACTGAATCTGTTAATATTTGTTCTTGTTTGTGGTAGTAGGATCTTCTCTCTATAGCTTCAAAGTTAGGCATTTCTTGTCGGCAACGACGGCAAAACCAGTAGGTTTGATTTTTTTTCCAGTGCCGTAGTAAAGAATCTGAACAGCAAGGACATTTAGTACTCATTTAAAACTTATTTATGCTTTGGATAATATCTCTTTCAATCTAACAAAAATATAAAACAGTGTCACGAAACTAAAACAATGTTTTAGTTTTGTTTATTTTTGTAACTGATATTGCGAAAATTGAAGTTAATTAATAGTCAGAAAATTTGATTGATAACCTAATTTATTAATACAGTTATAACTAGAGCTATATGCAGTATATTAAAAGTGATTGAACAACAAAAAATCCTAACTATTTTAGGTGCAGGAGTCTGGGGTACTGCTTTAGCTAGTGTAGCCAAACGCAATCCTAATCAAGTACGGTTATGGTCGCGTCGTAGTTCAGAAAGTCTCGAATCGGCGATCGCTAATACCGATGTGATTTTATCTGCTGTCTCCATGAAAGGAGTAAGACCAACCATTGAGAAATTAAAACTAATTACCTTACCAGAGCGGGTAATTTTGGTTACTGCTACTAAAGGATTAGATCCCATTACCACTCACACCCCTTCACAAATTTGGCAAACAGCTTTTCCTCATCATTCTGTAGTTGTGCTTTCGGGCCCTAATTTATCTAAAGAAATTCAAAAAGGTTTACCCGCAGCAACAGTGGTTGCGAGTAATAATCACATAGCAGCCGAACAAGTGCAAGCAATATTTGCTTCTGATACTTTTCGTGTCTACGTTAATAGCGATCCTATCGGCACAGAATTGGGTGGTACACTGAAAAATGTTATGGCGATCGCTGCTGGAGTATGTGATGGTTTGCAGTTAGGAACTAATGCCAAGGCGGGTTTATTAACAAGAGCATTACCTGAGATGATTAGGGTAGGTAGTTATTTAGGTGCGTCTGTTGAGACTTTTTTTGGTTTATCTGGTTTGGGAGATTTGATTGCTACTTGCGATAGTCCTCTTTCTCGTAACTATCAAGTGGGTTATGGCTTGGCTCAAGGTAAAACCTTAGAGGAGATCTTAGCCGATTTAGAAGGAACAGCAGAAGGGATTAATACTACCAAGGTCTTAATTAAACTGGCTAACGAACAAGCGATCGCTGTGCCTATTGCTCGTCAAGTTTATCGTTTACTCAATGGTAAGACTAGTCCCACCGAAGCAGTTCAAGCTTTAATGGATAGAGAACTCAAACCAGAATTTTGCGATTTAGATCTATAGACCCGTTCTAAGTACAGGACAAAAATTTTAAGGAATAGAGAAACTCATAGTGATTGATTCGACCAAACTTACGGGGTGACAAGCACCCCGTAAGTCAACGATTTGAATGTAAGCATCGACATCTCTTTTTTGCAAGCGGTCGGGAAGTCCAGCAATAAGAGCAGTATATGATGCTTTGTGCATAAAAACCCTTGTAGTACCCAGGAACTTTTTCTCACCTTTTACACATTGCGCTGGTACAGGTACTGCATAAAGCGATACTTTCAACATAGCTATCAGCTCCTATCGTTAAATCCTACATTACGCGTAACCGTTCATTTCCCCCTCTGAAAAAGCTAGGAAAATTGGGGACATAGCGATCGCCATGTCCATTAATTAACTGCCCACAGGAAATGGTGGTGGAGAAAGACCTTGTCGAGCCAGAGCTAAAACCTCA
>JASJDI010000027.1 GCA_030065155.1 Xenococcaceae cyanobacterium MO_188.B29 | reverse complement strand
GATAATTTTGGCTCTCAATAACTATTTATGGCGATCGCTAAAGTAGGTATAGAAGAACAACAGGAAGACATCGAACTCATACAAAATCCCTGCATAGAATTAGCTTTTCCTGTAATGGGACAAAGCTTACCCATCGATCACGGCTATCGACTATATTCTGCCTTGAAATATAAATTAATGCAGTTGAAGGATTGGGATGACATTAGCATTAAAACAATTTCAGGAAAGCTCGATCGCAATAAACAAAAAGAAATAGAATTAACTGACCGTTCAAAGCTACTAATTCGCCTTCCATCGGAGAAAGTACCTTTCGTCTATTCCTTTAGCGGTAAGTCTTTAACTGTAGGCAAACACAAGATTCGGCTAGGAATTCCCGAAATGAATTTTCTGCAACCAAGATCGAGGTTGCGATCGCATATTGTAGTGATTCGAGGATATGAAGAACCAAATGGATTTCTCGAAGCTGCTAAAAGACAGTTAGAAAGATTAAACATCAAGGCAGACATCAAACTAATTGCCAAAAAAGATGGCACTACCAAGCCTAAAACTGTAAAAGTTAAACAAACCCTAGTTGGTTTTGGCATTGAAGCAAATAAGTTGAGCGAGGTAGATTCCATAATCCTTCAGGAAAAAGGACTGGGAGGAAAGCAGAAAATGGGTTGTGGCGTATTTGTTTAAGATAGTTCGGAGATGATTGCCAAAGCTGTTGAACCAAAAATAGAGATAAGTTTAAGCGATCCTGGCATGACCATGCTACATCGTGCGGGAGTTGCTGGCTTGTATATGACCCTCAAAGCTTTAGCAAAGCGTTATCCCACCCAGAAATCTCGCCGAAGTAATTTCCAATGGACTTTAACCAAAACTAGCATTAGTCTCTACTGGAAGGGAAACGACTACGAAGCCTTAGACTGGCTATTCTCTGAATCATTTCAAATTAGTAGCAATGGCTTAATTTCTCTGACAGGTTTGCAATCTCCCAGTAGGGAAAGCCAATTAGCTATTCATGTTGGAATTACAAATACTTTCCTGCAACACAATCAGTTCTTTAAAACCGCAGGCGACGCTACCGAAAATCTAACTATAAATGGCTTAGAAATTGCCATCGATTATAAAAAAGCCAAGTCTTACGCTCATCAAAATTATGCCGAACAACTATGTCCGATAGAAAAACTCAATTTCAAGCGTATCTTTACTAAATTAAGACTTTTTATTTTTATTCATTACACTTTAATTGGACTTTTATTTCTGTTTGACATCATACAAGGTGGCAATATACAGCAAAAGACAATCGGAATAACAGGTTGGCTATATCCTGGTGCTACTGTAAAACATTACGCTTACAAAAAAGAAACTCAGTTTACTGAAACTAGAGAAAGAGCGATCGCATTGCTATACGCTCCCGTTGCTTGTCTTTATTTCATTACACCCAAATCCCATCTCAACGACACCAAAACTCAATACTGTCTGGTAATTCCCGCAATAACCGATCTAGAATTATATGCACGACAAAGACAAAAAATGAATAATTGGGATTACCAACAATTCTTAGCTTCTGGCTACAGCGATGCTGGTTTCCGTCTACTTACCCAACAGGCTACTGTACGCATTATTCAACAAAACCATCTCAAACGCTGTCAGGTAATTACATTTGGACAAACTCAATGGACAGGATTTCAGAAAATTCGTAAAAACGTTGAAATCGTCGAGATAACAGACAAGGTGAATGAAAATTATCAGTTATGCGATCGCTATTTCAACAACCGAGTTGTGGAATGGGAAGAGGGTAATTTCGTAGCTGCTAGCATCATCCGAGAACTAATAAGCGAAAACCTAGCCAGAGGATTTCCCTGGTGGCATAACTTTACTCATGCCTTCAGAAGCAGTGATTTATTCAAATTAGTTAGCTACGAAAAACAGGGATTACAAGCAATGGTCAAAAATGCTCAATGGGACGAACAAGCACAAAAACTCTTTGTTAAAGCTTGTCACCAAGCATTACTACAAATCTACGGCAAACTCTATGGCAGAGCCAAAGAAGGCGAATACACTCAAATAGAAAGGGAAAACGAACGCATTCGCTCTGGTTTGATTCGCTGTCAAAACTCAGAAGATTTTCGCCACTTTATGACGGCTAACTTCTGGAGTAAAGCGGGAAATATTTCTATCCTTGCTGACTACTGGGAAGAATTGATGCCTTTGACCACCAAACCAGATAACTGGAAGCTAGCAAGAGATTTAGCCTTACTCGCTTTAGCCAGCTATAAACCTAAAGCTCGGCAACAAGTAGAAAGTTTCCTGGATTTGGAGTTTGATAATGTACCAATAAAATTTTGGATTACTTTTATTGCTCTTTTTGATGTTAATTTTCTGGCTGCTATTTTATTTTTACCCAAGTCCCCAAATTCAAAACCAGCATCGGAGGATGAATAAAAATGACATTTCACTTATACGGCAATATCCTGACTTTCTATGGCGTGGCAGCCAATAATCGCGGAGAGAATCAGGGCAATATTACCACGCTACAAAAACTACTTTGGAAAGGGGAAACTCATACTGTAGTATCCTCTGAAGCAATACGTTGGGCAATCAGGTATTACTGGCAGAAAGCAGGAATTTCTGTTAATCGTGTCTGGAATGACGATTTACCCAACGAACAAAATCCTCATTGGCAAGACCCTAGTTTTAATCCTGTAGAGTATATCGACGACGATCTTTTAGGTTTCTTTGAAGCAGAAAGTGCCAAAAAAGATACTAAGGACGATAATCAACAGCCAGAAGGTCAACAAAAGCAAGATAATTCATCTATTCAAGAAGAAGCATCTACTACCAAAAAGAAACGAAAGAAAAAACCGAAGCCAAAAGGTACGGTGACAGATAGAAGGGGAAGACTAGACGTTACTCGCGCCATCTCTACCATCCCCTATGACGGTAAAGTTACCTTTAGTTCCAAGAGTGGTAAGAAAGATCGCACTTCTATTTATGGAACGGAATTCCACGGTACGAGATATCAATTTGGCTTTGGCATTACTCCTGAATCCTGCTGCTATCCAGCTAGGATTTTAGACTTACTTGATGCCATAGTTTCCATCTATCGAGTCGGTGGCAATCATGGCAGATTCCTGTTCGATTTTGCTCCAGAAAGTATTGTTTTACGATGGACTAATGATTTTGCACCGCGTTTTCTCTATTGCTATGACGAAGATGAAATGGGCAATATTTCCATGCCAAAATTGTTGAGGCAGATAAGAAGTGGCGATCTCGATCCGACTGAATTGTGGGTTGGCGGAGAAATAACCGAGCTTTTCCAGGGTAGCGAGTACAAACTAATTAACAAACGTCAAGGAGTGAAAGAAGTAGTAGACGCTTTGAAAGAAAAAATTACTGAAGATCTGCTTTTCTGTCCCCTTACTTCAACCAACACAGAGGAGAATTGATGACAGTTATCCTTCGAGTTGATGTTCCTATTGCTTCCTTTCCTACTTCCCGCAGTCGCGAATACCGCCAAACTTATCCCGTACCTCCTCCATCAACTGTTTATGGGATGTTATTGTCCTTAGTTGGCGAAACAGATAGATACAAACATTGTGGCGTAAAAATCGCGCTCGCCCTTTTATCCGAACCAGCTAAATCGGTTACTCTGCAAACAATGAGAAGATTCAAAAATAAGAAGATTTACCACAAAGAAAATACTAGACCAGATTTTCAGGAAATACTCACTGGTATTGAATTAATGATTTGGGTGGATAGAGGAGAAGATCGAGCCACACCTAATTTAGGCGATCGCATCGCAGAAGCCTTTGCCGATCCAGCATCGGTTAACCGATTTGGCGCATTGTGTTTGGGAGAAAGCAGAGATTTAGTTAATTCTGTAGATTTGATAACTGATAGTGATTCCAATCTGAATTTAAAGTATTTGATTCAAGACCGCTCTGGAGATCTTTCTCTTCCTTACTGGGTTGACTATGTAGGTTCAAAAGATACTTGCTGGCTACGTTACACTCTAGAAAATTTACCCCAAGCAATTCCTCCAAATTTGGCTTGGACGATCGTCAAAGCGACCTGAACAACCAATCGAGAATTTTTGCAAGGATGTCTGTTTGTAAATTTAATTTGAATCCCCAAAATGACTCAAAGCTAATATTGATAAATACTTGAGCGGTTGTTTTCTCTATAGAGGTGCTTGCAAAATCTTGAAACCTTGAATATATTTTGGTTATCGGGATTAAGGTTCACTAATTTTGAAGGATATTTTGCGTAACTTAAAAATTACAAGCAATATTCAAGTTTTTTTGTTTCTCAGGCTAATCTTAATAAGGGATTCAAAGGTTGCCATGCAACTAAATGAAATGTCGTCAGGCGTTGTGAACTGGTAAGGTTGCCCATAAAAATCACTTTTTAGCAATTCGTTATGCAACTAAATGAAATGTCGTCAGGCGTTGTGAACATAAAAAATGGCAGAAATAGGCACTATTTACGCGATCGCTATGCAACTAAATGAAATGTCGTCAGGCGTTGTGAACTTTGGCTAAGCCAATATCAGCACCACCGCAACCACTAAAATGCAACTAAATGAAATGTCGTCAGGCGTTGTGAACTAGCCACTTTTGTAATAACGATAGCGATTATACTTATGCAACTAAATGAAATGTCGTCAGGCGTTGTGAACTGGCACTACTACCAAAAATAACAAAACGTTAATCATCAAAGCTAATACCAAAATCAGTATTTAAGACTTCTTCTATTTTTCTTATTGTGTCTTCTGCCACACCTCCTAAAACCGCTTCAGCTTCCAACTGATACCAATAATTACGAGAAATACCAACAATCTTCGCTAATTTGGTAACCGAGCGAGGATCGGCTTCTCTAGCCTCTTTAATACGCTTTCCTAAATCAGGTATTTCGATTTCTAATTTGACAATACGTCTGACTTTCACAGCCATAGAATTAAATCCAACTTAATAAGTATAGGAGAAGTGTTAACCAAGTAGTTGACAACTGTTAATTAACAGGTTTACAATAATTGTCTATCAAACAGTATTACATACTCAAATCACAAGAGAAAGCGATCGCGCCTGGACAGCTTGTTTCGCCTTCTCTTACAAACCCAATTGAATATAAGGTCTTATTACTATGATTGCACAGAACTTAGATGCAACCCAAATTTGTGCTGACCAATTGACTGAAGGCGACATAATTCGGCACTTTACAGGAGAAGTTTGGCAAGTTATCTCAGAACCAGAATACGTTTCCAATGGTATTAGCTTTGAAGTGCTTTGTTTGGATGTAGAAACATTACCCAATACTCAACAGGTAATATTTGCTGCTGGTTGGAGGTTTGAGTTACTTGATTACCAACCTTCGATGACAGCTTAAAAAAAGAAAGCGATCGCATTATTTAATTGATTGGTGCGATCGCGAAGCTAGCCGAAGGCATCGCCTTTTTTCGTTTAGGTAGCTCTTGTTTACAAGATGCTACGTAACTAATGCTGTCTTTTTTTCTCTACATCCTTCACAATTTATCTCCAATAAAATGCTTGGATTTTTCCCGACACTCTACCCAGGCGAGTTACTCTATAGTGGCATTGCCCGTTATCAAATCCGCAGTGGTAACTTAAGCCCTAAATCAAACATCGAAGAATTGTTCAATTCCAGAACTATTACCGCCACAGCAGATTTACCTTGTGGTTTGGATAACCTAGTTCAGAATCTTCCTTCTTATTCTTCAATTACCGTAGAAAGTCTGATTCAAAACCATACCTTGTATCCATTTTACGCGCCTTTTCTGCCACCAAAGAGAGCTAGAGAGATAAAAGAATCCATGAAGAGCGCTCGCGGTGGGAATATTCATACATTGGCTGGTATCATGGCGAGTTCAATTTATACACCTCAATACTTTCGCTTTTGCCCTGACTGTCTACAACAAGATTTAAATAAATACGGGGAAACATACTGGTATCGATTACATCAGATACAGGGAGTAATATTTTGTCCAGTCCACAAAATACCATTACACAATAGCCAGATTCCCCTTCAAGGCTTTAATAAACATCAATACGAGGCTGCACCCGAATCAAATTGTCAGATAAATATCCCAAAGTCTAATTATAGTCAAACTGTGACCCAACAATTAATTAGGCTTGCTCAAGATCTTACTCAATTATTAGAAAATGCCTATCCCAGTAGAACATTAGAGTGGTTGACCAAGAGATATCAGACTTTACTAAGAGACAGAGGCTATGCCAATACTACGGGTAGAGTTAAGCAAGAAAAATTAATTGATGATTTTCTGTTTTTCTATGACATCGACTTTTTAGAATTAATAGATTCAATGGTGTCTTATGAAGATACAAGTAACTGGTTAACTCAAATAGTCAGGAAGCATCGCAAGGTATTTCATCCCATTAGACATCTACTAATGATTCGGTTTCTTGGTGAGTCTATAGATACTTTCTTTCAAAACAATCAGCAATATAGACCCTTTGGTAGAAGTCCTTGGCTGTGTCTGAATGCAGCAGCAGCTCATTACTTACAACCAGTGATTACAGATTGGGAAATCAGTCATTGTCTGGAAAATAAACAGCCATTAGGGACTTTTACTTGTTCCTGTGGGATGATTTATTCCCGTAGTGGAGAAGATAAGAGAGAAGAAGATAAGCTCAGGATTGGCAGAGTAATAGCTTATGGTCGAGTTTGGGAGGATAAACTGAGAGAATTAGTAGAAGTAAAGAAGTTAGGATTGAGAGCGACAGCTAGGGAATTGCGAGTCGATCCTAATACGATTAATCGGTATGTGGCTTTACTGGATTTGACTCCATCGTGGACGAAGAATAAACCACAAGTCAAGCAAAAAAAAGCATTATCAACTAATCGAGAATATACTAGAGAGCAAAAAAGGAGCATATGGCTTAATTTACAGCAAGAAAATCCAGCATTATCGAAAACTGAAATTAGAAAACTTGCTCCTGATGTTTATACTTGGCTTTACAGACGCGATCGCCTTTGGTTAAATGAAAACTCTCCAAAACTCCAAAAACCCAGAGCATCAGTAGATAGGGTTGATTGGAATGTTAGGGATAAAGAGATTTTGGTACAAGCTAAAAGCACTGTCGAACAACTGCTGAAAGAAGAAAAACCTGTGAGAATTACTGTTGGCAGAGTAGGCTCATCTTTGGGATTAAAAGCATTATTTGACAAGCATTTGGATAAGTTACCTCAGACTATAGCCTATTTAGAATCGGTAACGGAGACGGTGGAAGATTTTCAGATTAGACGAGTTGAATGGGCTGTTAAGGAGTTGGATAAGCAAGGAGAAGAGATTAGGTCATGGAAGATATTACGACTGTCTGGTTTGAGAGGTGATTGTTCGGAAAGAGTAAGAGAATATTTGGAAAAGCAGCTACTCTAATCTTTTCTTTGGTAAGCTTGTCCGTTGTTTTATATCCTCTTTTTCTGAGAATGAAACAGCCCTGCCCAGAATTGGGGGGCTAGGGGGGAGAAATTAATAATTTAGATGTATAAAAACAACTTTTCAGATGTCCTCTTAGATAAGTTATAGGTCGACTAAAATATATTCATTACTTTGTATAACTACTAAAAATTTAAAACTCTCATTAAGTTTTATATTTAGTAGCTTTATTATTAACTAGTTTCAATATAACTTAGATTATAAGACTGCAATCTTGAAGAGCAAGACAATATAGACTCACTTTTCATGATTTTAGTAAGGTTAATTAATTGTTTTGTATTCATAGAGAATTTTTTTCTTATTATAAATTGAGTTTCTAGTAAATCGTGATATATGCGTTGGACGAGACTTTAGGCAAATTAATAAAAGAACAATTCCCAAGGAATGTTTTTGAAGAGATAAATCTGAAGCCTGATGATTTGAAAATTAGTTTTGAGACTCCTTATAAGGGTGCGATCGAAGAAAGACCAGCTATTAACTTATTTTTATATGATGTTCGTGAAAATCTTGATTTGCGTAATAAAAACTGGACAGTCGAACGAAGCAATCAAAACGGAAAAGCAGTTAAGAAACGTTTGCCAGCTAGAGTAGACTGTTCTTATTTGATTACCGTCTGGAGTCAGGGAGATAAAGCAGAAACCGAACATCGACTTTTGGGAGGGGTGATGCAACTGCTATTACGCCATTCCACAATTCCTCAAGCTTATCTTTCAGAAGAACTACAAGGACAAGAGCTTCCCCTGAGGCTGATGAGTTTGCGTCCTAGTAATTTGCAAAGTTTTGGCGAATTCTGGCAAGCTATGGGGGGCAAAGATGGAACAAAACCCAAGGTTGTCTTACATTGTACCGTTACTATTTCCGTTCCTTTGGATGATGCAAGAGAAGAAGTAGGACTGGTTGGGGTTTTTCAGCCTAACTCTCAATAAGTGATGAGGAGTACGACAATGCTGCAAATGAGTGTATCTAACCCACAAATAGCGATCGCAGGTAGGGTTCTGGAAGGGGAAACGGAAAAAGCCATTTCTGGGACAATGGTTGAAATCATCGAAATGCCAGAAAAATTCAAAGCTATTTTATCCCTGAAAGCACTGCAATATGGTAAGCAGTGGGAAAAAATGAGCACTCGACTCGATCGCAAAATTACCGCTAGTGATGGTTATTTTTACTTTGCCAATTTACCTCCAGGAGATTACAAGCTTCGAGCTTCTTTACCAAATAGTGGAACTCGCTATAAAAATAGAGAACAAAAAGTTAGTGTATCTTTTCCTATCAAGGACGTAATCCCAACTACGATAAAGGATATTGTTCTTGAACCTACTGGAATTAAAGGAAAAATTACTGATGCGGATGAAGCAAACAAATCGAGATTCAGCCAGGGGAAGTAATTAGCGGTCGCAATTTTTCTCTCAAGCAAAAACCATAACTCTTTAACTACAATTCAGGAGTATCAACAATGCCAACTTATCTTTCTCCAGGTGTTTACGTCGAAGAAATTCCTTCTGGTTCTGCCCCTATCGCAGCACTCAGTACTAGTACGGCTGGTTTTATCGGAATTGTAGAAGATGAAATTAAAATTCCAATCGGTCCTCTGATGCAGGTCACAGAAACTTTTAACGGAGATGGGAGTAAAACAACATTTGACCTGACAAATTATCCAGTTAATATAAATGCAAATTCTGAAGTTCTTGTTATCGATACTCAAACAGGAAACTCGTCGCTTATAAACGTTAATCTAGAATTACTAGAACCTACTAATTCAGACAAGAAAGCAAAAGTTACTTTAGCTTCAGCCCCAAAAGCTAATCAAATAGTCAAAGTAAAGTATATTGTAGAGTCAGTTCAAGTAACAAATGAAGTTATTTTAACAATTCCGAAAGATACAAATCTATCAGAACAACAAGACTGGGAAATAAATCTCAAGAAATACCCTGTTAAGACCGTAAATAATAAATGGACGATTAAGGCTAACGGTGACGTACTCAATAATGATGACATGAGAATAGTTGAAGATGCCCTAAATAAAGTGGCGAAAGTGACTATTCCTGTAAATTTGCTTACATCGAAGACTGATGTGTACGGTCAAAATGTCAACAAAACAAAGCTCCTCATCACTATTACAGCGGATTACCAGGTAACATTTCCGACATTCCAACCTGTTGCTGCTAATGAAGTAAAGTTATGTACTAACTTTAATGAATTTAAAAAATATTTTGGTGATTTTTCAACGGAAGAAAGACAGAAGCAGCTAGCTCATGCTGTTTATGGTTTTTTCAAGAACGGTGGTTCTCGTTGCTATGTATCGCGAGTAAGCAATTCAAGTGGAATTCCTGACGTTTTAGACAAATTTGAGGCGATCGATGAAATTGCGATCGTAGCTGCACCTGGAATTACTGAATCCTCAACCCGCAGTGCTATTGTAACCCACTGTCAGAACATGGGCGATCGCTTTGCTATCCTCGACTGCGCTTCGGACAAAACTCCAAGTAATGTAAACCAAGACAAGCCAGATAACTCTGATTATGCTGCTTACTACTTTCCCTGGATAAAAGTATCCGATCCAGTTAAAAAAATTATGAATCCTAATGCCAAGGATGAAGAACTTTTAATCTCATTACCCCCTAGCGGACATATTGCTGGTGTTTATGCTCGTGTAGATGCTCAAAAAGGTGTACACAAAGCTCCTGCTAATGAAGTAATTTTCGGTGCATTAGGGCTAGACTACAAAATTAGTAAAAATCGGCAAGATGGGTTTAACCCTCAAGGTATTAACTGTATCCGCGAACTTAATGGCAATATCAGAATATGGGGAGCGCGTACTATTGGCGGCGATGACAACGGGGAATTTAAGTATATCAACGTTCGTCGCCTGTTTCTCTCATTAAGAGATTCTATTGATAAAAATACTCAGTGGACAGTATTTGAACCGAACGACGCAGAACTTTGGGCGAAAATTCGTCGGAATGTAAATGCTTACCTGACCACGGTTTGGCGTAATGGAGCATTATTTGGGGCCACTCCCCAAGATGCTTTCTTTGTTAAGTGCGATGCTGAGAATAACCCCCCAGAAGTCCGAGATTTAGGTCAAGTAATTATCGAGATTGGGGTTGCACCAGTCAAGCCAGCCGAATTTGTGATTTTCCGTCTCAGCCAATGGACTGGTTCGGGACAATAGCAAGAGATAAGAAGCAATAGTCAATCAGGATAATTCACAAATGCCAACTTTAAAGCCAAAAATACCAGGTATCTATCTAAACCAAATTGTCCCAACACCAGAATCAGAATTACTAACAGGTGTTCCAGTGTTCTTTGGCTTGGCAAAAGCAGCTCAGAAAGACCCTAAAAAGCTAACTTTTGGGACTCAATTTGACCAATATTTTAGTCAGGTTGAAGGATATTTGAGAGATGCAGTCAAGGGATTTTTTGCCAATGGAGGTCGGTTGTGTTACGTCATTGCCCTAGAAAATAATACCCTTGAGGCTCTGCAACAAGCTTTAGAGGCAAGTGAAGTTCTGGAAAATACCGATCTGGTTTGCGTTCCCGATATCATGCTTGCTTCAGAAGCTGAAATTATTCAAAAGCAGCGAGCAGTTTTAGAGCATTGCGAGCGAATGGGCGATCGCTTGGCCATTCTTGATGCTTTGAATGATGTAGAAAAACTAGATGGGCAAAGACAAGCACTTTCTAGCCAGAATGGAGCTTTATATGCACCTTGGCTAAAAATAGAGAATCGCGACGAGCCGATTCCTCCATGCGGTCATGTTGCTGGGATATATGCAAGTAGCGATCGCACAGTCGGCGTACATAGTGCGCCAGCGAATATTCCCCTCGTTGGTGTACTAGATCTGAGTTTTTCCTTAACGCCTAAGCAACAGGAACAGCTTAATCCCCAAAATGGAGCAGGAGTCAATTGTATCCGTAGCTTGCCAGGACGGGAAATACGGGTCTGGGGAGTGCGCACCCTCAGTCCCCTAGCTGAATGGCAATATGTCAACGTGCGTCGCTTATTTCTCACTTTTGGACGCTGGGTAAACCAGAATTTGGCCGATACGGTGTTTGAACCTAATGCTTTCCCTTTATGGGTGAGGATAAAGAGGGAATTGAACGTCTATTGCGAATTTTTGTGGCGACAAGGTGCGCTCCAAGGGGCTGTTCCCCAAGAAGCATTTTATGTGAAATGCGACGAGGAAACAAACCCCCCTGAAAATCGAGAGATGGGACAAGTAGTAGCAGAAGTTGGTTTAGCAGCTACCATTCCTGGGGAGTTTATTCAACTCCTCCTCGTTCAAAGTGATAGTGGGATTACACTTAGTGAAACTTAAATATTTTACTCAAATTTGTTGAAGGAGATAATTTTATGCCGACAATTTCTAATACCCATGACCCCTATAATGGTTATAATTTTTGGGTTGAATGGGATGGTATTATTCACGCTGGCTTTCGTGAATGTAGTGGATTAACAGCGACTCGCAACGCGGGAACTTACAGAGAAGGAACGGATAAACCATTAAGTCAACGTCAGATTCCTGGTCTCAACAGTTATGGCAACATCACTTTAAAACGAGGAATTACTGATAATCAGGAACTGTGGGATTGGCACAAAAAATTACAAAATGGAGAGACAGATAGGCGTAATCTCTCGATTATTTTGGCAGATGACCAAGGAGCAGAAAAAATACGTTGGAATTTGGAAAAGTGCTGGCCGACAACTTGGAATGCTCCAGATTTTAACGCTACTTCTGATGAAATTGCCATAGAAACCCTAGAACTGGTTCATGAAGGCATTACCGTTGGTTAATAGACTTTTAAAAAGTCAGGCAATAGGCAAATAGGCAATGGTTAGGAGATGCTTAATATTTGAATAATTATGCAGCAAACTGAATTTTCTTTTATTTTGCCCCAAGGTTATCTCGACTCAGAAGGTAATACCCACAAACAAGGTATGATGAGGCTCTCTACTGCCTATGATGAAATTACGCCGATGCGAGATCCTCGGGTACAGAGAAACCCAGGTTATTTGGTAATTATTTTGTTAACTAGGGTGATTACTAAATTGGGAACGTTAGAGCAAATTAATACTAAGGTAATTGAGGGATTATTTTCCGGAGATTTAGTCTATTTGCAGGATTTTTATCAACGAATTAACCAAAATGGTCACAGTCGTCTTCGGGTAGTTTGTCCCCATTGTGAAGGGGAGTTTGAAGTAGAAAACATTCCCTTGGGGGAGTAACTTGCTACCCCCCAGAAAGACTTAAAGAGGAGGTAGCTTATCTTGCTTATCATTTTCACTGGTCTTACGAACAAATTATGACCATGGAACATCGAGAACGTCAGCAATGGGTGAGGGAAGTAGCAAGAATTAATGAACGATTAAACGATCGCAATAACAACTCTGCCAATCTATAGAAAATGCTATGAATCCTAAATTTATCGGACTTAATACGACTTTAGCAGCAGGTTCTACCCTTAGTGCATTGGGACACGATCCTTATATGGCTTACAATTTTGCTGTCGAAATTGGCGGTGTTGTGGTTGGTGGGTTTAGCGAAGTTAGTGGTTTAAGTAGCGAAATCAATTTGGAATCCTATGAGGAAGGAGGATTAAATAACTATGTTCATAAATTTCCTAAACATACGACCTATCCGAATTTGGTTTTAAGTCGAGGATTAGTCAATATTGATTTGTTTTACACCTGGTATCAAGCAACGAGTCAAGGTTGGATTCAACAATTAAACGGTACTATTCTCCTCCTTAATGATCGGCAAATTACAGTGATGTGGTGGATGTTTAAGAATGCATATCCTGTCAAGTGGGAAGGACCGCAATTAAACGCTAGTAGCGACAACATCGCCGTAGAAAAAATTGAATTAGTGCATCAAGGCATTTCTAAGTTATAGAATTATGGCAAATGTAGCCTCAAATTGGCAAAATTACCTCGATTCAGGGTTGGTAAATCGATTGACTCGTCCCTTACGTCAACCAGGAATGATGAAAATGGCGATGAGTCAGCACATAATTAATCGTTGCGATCGCTTTTTAAATCGCTTACCTCTTCTAAGCCAACAAATGCAACGCTGGGGTAATAATATTACCTTCTCATCTGATGATGTTCCCATTGTTTATGCCCACCCTATTTCATTAGCACAAGAACGAACAAAAGAAAGTAGAGACCAGAATTTTCAACCGACTGTTGTTCAGAATAAGCCTTCAATTCCTCTCATCCAGAGAAAAATAGATTCTTCTCAAGCTTTACCAGTTCAAATCCAAAATGCTGAATCTAGCCCCCCTAACCCCTCAATTTTGCGGGAAAAACGATTTCAAAGTCCCCCAGAATTGACAAGCGACCCTGCGGAATTACAAGCTAAATTTAGTGACTCACAAACAACTTCAGTCAATCCATCCCAGATTGATTCCAATCCGCGATCGCAGCCAGATGAAGGAACGCTCATTAATCAAACTGCTGCTGAGGAAGAAATGCCCTTAGTTTCACCTCAAGCTATCTCTGAGGAATTAGAGTCAACAGAAAAACTGCCGCTACAAGCTAAATTTAGTGACTCGCAAACAACTTCAGTCAATCCATCCCAGATTGATTCCAATCCGCGATCGCAGCCAGATGAAGGAACGCTCATTAATCAAACGGCTGCTGAGGAGGAAATGCCCTTAGTTTCACCTCAAGCTATCTCTGAAAGACTGGCAGAAAATGAAGAAATGTCCTTAGTACAAGAATTTACTAATACTGCTCAACAACTACTTCCTATTATTCAAGCAAAACAGCAAAATTCTTCGCGATCGCGATCATCTGTTCCTATTGTTAATCCTTCAAATACTTTAGTGATTCCAAAACAAACACAATCAGGTAATTATGATTCGGAAAAATCAAGATCGATAAACTATAAAAATTCAAAAATTACAATCTCATCGAAAAAATTTCCCATCGTGACTGTTCAACCTCTAACTTCACAAATTAATCAAAGTAATAGTAATCAACATATTGCTCCTCTGCCCATTGTCCCTGTTACTTCTCAAGTTGATTCCAGCTCACAAAATCGCTCTTCGCCGTTACCCCTAGCAAACAATAGCTCAGTATCAAACAATATTAAACAAAAACCTAATCAAGCAAACCAGAATTCAAGAGTGTCAAATACGACTACTTCTTCATCTCCCAGAATCTTCGCCAGCCCCTCACCCCCAACCCAAACCTTCGTTTCTGCTATGGAAACTCAACCCAAAATCGATCTAGATGCTATTACCAGTCGAGTTGAAAAAAAAATTATGCGACGTTTGGTTATTGAAAGTGAACGCAGAGGTAAAATCCGATGACACTAGAAAAATTAACTATCAAAGCCGAAAAAAGCAACTCCGGAGACTTTCAAGATGAAATCAAAGTTCTGTTTAATCCCCGTGAAATTACCATGACTATTCCTGGGGGGAAAATGACAGAAAATGGACTTGTAACGACCGATAGTCATACTAGCCTAAGTCTCAATTTATTTTTTGATACGACTCTCCAAAGATATCCACCAGAAAATGTCCAAAACTACACTAAAAAGATTGTTAGTTTAACCCAACCTCGGATTGGTAAAGATAAAAAAAGACCTCCTCGTTGCAAACTTATCTGGGGGACGATATCGGGTAAATATAGTGTTCTGTTGGCCGATTGTTTTTTAGAAACGGTCACGAAAAAGTTAACTCATTTCCTGGAAGATGGAACACCTGTAAGAGCGACTTTAGATTGTTCTTTTAAAGAGTGGAAAGAGCCAAAAAAACAGAAAAAAATTGAAAATCCGATCGATGACCCAGTAAGAATCGTTAAACGAGGAGAGACTTTAAGTAGCATTGCTACTGAAGAATTTGGCAATCCTGCGTTATGGCGGATCATCGCCGAAGAGAACCGTTTGATCGATCCCCGAAAACTAAAACCTGGAACAGTATTAACTATTCCGCCTCTGAACGTAGCTAATGTTACTCAGAGGAGGTGAAAATGTCTAAAAAACCTAGTGGAGAGGCTCTTCTAAGTCCCAACATTAAAATTTTGCTCCAAGGTAAAACTCTCGATCCAGCAGTGGAGGCAGATTTTATATCGGCAACAGTATCTGAAGATTTAGAAGCCCCCAGTATGTTTGAATTGCAATTTGCCACATGGGATATAGAAAAGCAGCAATTTACGTGGATTGACGAGGATCTGTTCGAGTTAGGCGATCGCGTTGAAATTCAGATGGGATACCAGAAAGACCTCAAAACAGTCATGGTTGGGGAAATTACAGGACTCGAACCAGAATTCGAGCAAGATACCACGCCAGTTTTAGTTGTACGGGGTCACGATCTGCGTCATCGTCTCTTGCGAGGTCGTCAGACAAAGTCTTTCACTCAAATGAAAGATAGTGATATTGTCAGTCAAATTGCTCGTGACAAGGGACTTACCAGTAAAGTCAAAGATACGAAGGTCAAGTTGGAATACGTTTTGCAGCACAATCAAACCGATTGGGAATTTTTGCAAGAACGAGCTGCTCGTATTGGCTACGAAGTTGTAGTCGATCGTAAAACTCTGTATTTTCGCCCTCACGATAACGGACAACAAAAGCTTGTTACCCTAACTTATGGCGACGATTTATTTAGTTTTTTGCCTCGTTTGAGTACGATGACGCAAGTTTCCCAAGTCAGAGTACAAGGATGGCTGCCCCAGTCAAAGCAAACAGTTTTTGGTAAAGCTGCTGCTGGAAATGAAGGCAACAAAATGGGAGGTTCAACTTCTGGGGCTAAAACAGTACAAAAAGCCTTTAGCTTATCTAGCCATACAGTAGTCAATCAACCTTTATCTAGTAAAGCAGAAGCAGACCAAATGGCACTAGGACAGTTTCAAGATATGGCGATCGCCTATATTACTGGAGAAGGAACTTGTCAGGGAATTCCCGAGCTGCGGATTGGTAAAACGATCGAAATTGCTGGAGTTGGTAAACGCTTTAGTGGTTTATATTATGTCTCCGCTACTGAACATCATTATGGATCGACACAAGGTTATCAAACTTCATTTACTGTAAGGAGAAATGCTACATGATGGGATTCGATTTATTAATGCCAAAAGAACCAGATACTAATTTCTATGGTGTAACGATAGGAATTGTCACCAACAATCAAGATCCAGAAAATTTAGGTAGAGTTAAGGTTAAATACCCTTGGCTATCGGAGGAAGCAGAAAGTCGCTGGGCTAGGGTATTAACCCCGATGGCAGGGAGCGATCGCGGTATTTATTTTCTACCCGAAGTAGATGATGAAGTCTTACTAGCATTTGAACAGGGTGATATCAATTTTCCTTATGTTCTTGGTGCTTTATGGAATGGTCAAGATAAACCCCCAGCAAAAAATGATGATGGTAAAAATAATCAGAGAATGATTAAGTCCCGCAGCGGTCATCAGATTGTTTTTGATGATACGGAAGGAGAAGAAAAGATAGTTATTCAAGACAAAACTGGAAAGAACAAAATCGTTATCGATTCTAAAGATAACAACATGACTATTGATGTACAAGGCGATCTGACTATTACAGCCAAAGGAAAAATTATTTTAAATAGTAGTGATGATGATTTGGCTATCGAATGTAAAAATTTATCAATAAAAACTAAAGAAAATTATCAATTAGAAGCAGGTAAAAATTGTACTGTTGAAGCTAAAGCTAAATACGAACTGGAGGCTAACTCTGGCTTGGGAATCAAATGTTCGGCTGGAGTAAAAGTCAATGATGGTTCATTAGAGGTAATGTGATGGATATTGATTTTTTGGGGGTGGGATGGTCTTCCCCTGTTGCACTCGATGAAAATGGTCAAATCGAGGTGGCACGATATGAAGACAGCGTCCGTCAATCGATTTGGATGATTTTGGGGACTGCTAAAGGAGAAAGAGTTATGCGTCCTGATTTTGGCTGTGATATTCACGAACTGGTATTTTCTCCGAACAACTCAGGAACAGTGGGACAAATTGTTAGTGATGTGCGAGACGCCTTGGTGGAATGGGAACCTCGTATTGATGTTTTAGAGGTGGATACAATTCCCGATCGCAGTCAGCCGAATGTGATTTTAATTCAGGTAAATTATCAAATTCGGACAACGAATAATATTTTCAATTTGGTTTATCCTTTTTATTTGCAGTGATGGCTTATGGCTTCTTTACCTCCTAAAATTGACCAGCGTACCTATGAGGAAATTGTCGCGCAAACTGAGAATTTGGCACAACAATTTACCGATTGGAAACCTGCAACTAAAGGAACAACAGATGCAGGAAGTGCGTTAATTCGTATTTTTGCGCGGATGGTAAAGACGGTAAGCGATCGCCTCAACCAAGTCCCAGAGAAAAATTTCCTCGCTTTCCTCGATTTAATTGGGGGACAACTCAAACCACCTCAACCAGCAAAAGTACCCTTAACCTTCTATTTAGCAGCAGGAAGTTCTGTAGATAGTTTAGTTCCCCTTCATACCCAAGTTTCTGCACCACCAGCAGAGGGGTCAGATGAAGAAATTGTCTTTGAAACCGATCGCGAATTGGTAGTGACAACAGCAAAATTACAGGCTGTATTTGTGCGTGAACCCAGTCAAGATAAGTATAGAGACTGTACTTTGGAGGCAATGGGACAAAAAGATTCAGCTTTCCTGGCTTTTACTGGCGATCGCTCTATTCCCCATTATCTTTATCTAACTTGTCCTGAAATTTTTGATTTACCAGCAATAGAAAATCTAGACTTAATTATTACTGGGGATACTGAAGATATTCAAAGATTACAAGAAAAACTTGAGTGGTTTTATTGGAATGGTTCGCAATGGAATCGACTAACTAATCCTCCAACATACAACAATGATAAATTTACTTTTGCCAAGTCACCTATTCTGAAGGCTTCTGAGATTAACGGAAAAACAGCGAGATGGTTGCAAGCAAAATTAACTAATATAGATTCCAATATCTCAGCAAATTTACCTCAAATCACTAATATTAAAGGCAGTATAAATATTAAACAATCTAATTTAATTCCAGAAGTTTGTTTATTTAATAATGCGCCTTTAGACCTCAGTAAGGATTTTTATCCTTTTGGCGAACAGCCTCAACTAAATGATTCGTTTTATATCGCTTTACACGATACTCTTATTAAACCAAATGTAACTATTACTATTGAGATTAAACTCAGCCATAAACCTGTAAATATAGATAGAGATAGTTTAGAAATTACCTGGGAAATTGGGAATGGTCAAGTATGGCAAGAGGTAACAGATAAAACTGATGAACTGAGATGGGAAGATCCAGACAAAGCCATTAAATTTACAGATAATATTCAAGCCAAATTAAAATTTCCCACTCAAGAAAATATGCCTTCCCCCAGCATTGTGAATGGAGAAACTCGTTATTGGATTCGTGCTCGGATTACGAAAGGTCATTATGGTAAACCAAGTCAAAAAAGGAAATATGTTAATTATAACTATGTGGCTATCGTAAAACAAATAGATAGATCGAAGAGCACCACTACTATAACCATAGCAGGAAATGCAGCAGATTTTTTTATTCGAGGAGATGTTATATACCTGGAAAAACAAAATAACAACACAACAATAATTGATCTAGAAAATGAATATGAAATAGTAATTACGGACGGTAAGTTGACAATAGCAGAAGAAGTGACGGAGGAAGCTGGGAAATCGGGAACTAAAATATTCAAGAAATTATCTATTTCTGAGACGATTCCTCCAACTTACGATCCTCCTCTGATTCAATCATTAAAGTTATCCTATGAATTTACAATTGAAGAAAAAGCTATTTATATTGCTGATAATGACTTTAACTATTACGAACCAAAAAGTATCATCACTAAATTAAAGGAAAAAGCTGCTACCAACGAAGATAAATTACTTCTAGAGTCAGTTAAAGAGTTGACAGTGGGTGAATTTTTGACAATTAACTCCGTAAATTATCAAATAGAAACCATAAACTCTGCAACCAATCAAGTTATCCTCACTTCAGCAATTAGCCAAGAATATGAGCCAAATACCCCCGTTAATTATCATTTTCGACCCTTTACGCCCACAGTAGACAAAGACCCTACACTTTATCTAGGGTTCGATAAATCTTTTGATAATAAAACCGTTACTCTCTATGTCCAGGTTGAACCTCCATCACCAGATGAATTAGCAACTGATATTACAACAGAAGTCTCCCTCTCAGAAAAAGCTAATCAAGGACAAACAACGCTGAAACTAGCCGATATCACAGGTTGGAGACAAGGCGATCGCATCCAAATTAACTCAAACGAAAATCAGGGCGATCTCTACACCATTACTAATATCGATATCGATCGAGATGAGGTAACAATCTCACCACCTTTACGACAAGAGTACGAGCAAGGAAGCAAAATTATTCGTCTTACTACACAACCCAAATTAGTTTGGGAATATTCCAGTCCTCTAGGTTGGCAAATCTTGGGAGTACAAGATGAAACTAAGGCATTTTCTCAACGGGGTTTAATTCAATTTATCGCTCCAGTAGATTTCCACCAAAGAGAAACCTTTGGCAAACAATTATATTGGTTGCGAGTTCGTTGGCAAGATGGTAATTTTCGCGTTTCACCCCGTTTGCGTCGCATATTAACTAATACCACTTGGGCAGTTCAAGCAACTACTCTCACAGAAGAAGTATTAGGTTCGAGTAACTCCGATCGCCATCAGGTTTTTGTTGCCAACAATAGCCCGATTTTACTGGGACAGCAGTTAGAAGTTGAAGAAGGACAAATTCCCCCTGACTTAGAATCGAATCGAGTCAAAGTAATTCGAGATGATTTAGGAGAAATTGAATCAGTTTGGGTACTTTGGCAAGAAGTAAGAGATTTTTATGGTTCGGTCGCAAGCGATCGCCACTATACTTTAGATCGACAAACAGGAGAAATTTGCTTTGGGGATGGATTAGCAGGGAAGATTCCCCCCAGAGGACGCAATAATATTCGACTGTCTTTTTATCGAACAGGAGGAGGAAAACAGGGAAATGTTTCTTCAGAAACTATCAGTCAGCTTAAAACTACTATTCCCTATATCGATCGCGTAATTAACCTCGAAGCAGCAGCAGGAGGTGCCGAACAAGAATCTTTAGAGCGTCTCAAACAACGAGTGCCAAAGGAATTACGTCATCGCGATCGCGCTGTTACTGTTGATGATATGGAAGATTTAGCCTACGAAGTTTCCACAGATGTTGCTAGAGTCAAAGTAGTTACACCAGATTTGCTAACTTCTGAATTTAGTGCTTTAAATTCAAACTTTTGGTTAGCTCCTAATAATCCGAATATCTCCTTGGATGACGTTCTCACCAGCCAGCCATGGCAAACTATGAACGAGAAGGAGAAAGCTAATAATAAAAAGATAATAGATGACATTAACAATAATGCGGGGCAAGTTAAGTTAATAATTCTGCCTAATAATAGTAGCGAACGCCAACCAGTCCCGAGTTTGGCTTTATTAGAGCAAGTCGAAAATTATATTCGTTTCCGTTGTCCGCCAACGATGGATTTAGTAGTTACCGCTCCCAAATGGAAAAAAGTCACAGTCGAGACAACTATTGTTCCCATATCGCTAGAAAAAGTCGATCTGCTTAAAGATAAAGTCAAACAAACATTAGAAACTTTTCTTCATCCTTTAACTGGTGGAAGAAGACAACAAGGTTGGGAATTTGGTCGTCATCCCCACGGCTCGGATTTTTACTCTATTATCCAATCTATTCCAGGAGTAGATTGGGTAGATTCTCTAAAAGTTTTTGCTGATTCTCAAGTAGTTTTCTCGTCGGACAAATCAGCATCAGAAGATAACAACAACAATGATTTATCCCTTATGGCTGATACTTTAATTTATTCTGGCAATCATATTGTCACTGTTACATCACCAAGGAGGAGATAAAAGCAGGGAACGCTAATCAGTTATTAGTGATTTTTTTGCTCTATTTCCCATTTTTGAATTGATAATTTTGAATTTTGAATTCGGAGCAAAGCGACATGAACTTACCCTTACCCAATCTAGACTATCGCACTTATGCCGACTTAGTAGAAGAAGCAATTTCTCAAATTCCTGTTGAATATCCAGAATGGACAGATCATAATCCTACAGATACGGGAATTATTTTAATTGAATTGTTAGCTTGGTTAACCGAAATGACCCTTTATCGAGTTAATCAAGTTCCAGATGATAATTATACTAACTTTGTCAGTTTACTTAAAGGAAATCAATGGAATTTACCAAATGTTAGTGCAACAGAAAGAGCAAAAAAATTGCAAGCAGAAATTCAGAAAACTTTATTAGATTTACGCCAGCGTTATCGGGCAGTTACAACGGAAGATTACGAACAATTAGTGCTTCAAGATTGGAATAAATCAAAAAATTGTACTGAATTAAAAATCGCTAGAGTTAAGTGTTTGCCACAACGAGATCTAGAAAATAATGATGCGAACACTTTTGCTAAAGGACATATCAGCTTAGTAGTTGTTGTTCCTCAAGATAATATTCAAGATAATATTCAAGATAATATTCAAAAGAATATTCAGCTATTATTTGATTTTCTAGAACCCAGAAAACTTTTAACTACTCGCCTACACATAGTCGAACCTGAATACATAACAGTCAATATTCAAGGAGATTTAATTATTGAAGATGGTTATAAACCAGAAGATATTAGAGATAAAGCAAAGACAGAAGTAAAGTTGTTTTTTCACCCTTGTAATTCAGGCAAGTATTGGCAAGGAAAAGGATGGCCTTTTGGTAGAAGTGTTTATTTATCAGAATTATATAAATTATTAGATGATTTAGAAGGAGTAGATTTTGTTGAAAGTCTGAAAATTCAAAATGAAAATGATCGATCTCAATCTGAAATTACTTTGACAGAAAATCAGTTAGTCGAGCTCGACAAACACAATAGTAAATTTAAAATAGTGGTACAAGTTGGCAATGAACGCAAAGAAATCTGAATCCGTAAGTACCTATCAACAATATTTACCTGCAATTCTCCAAGAAGATGTTTTTATTGGTCAATTTTTGCTGGCATTTGAAAAGATTCTCAGCGGACTAAATGAAACGCCCAGTCAAGAAAAAATTATTACAGCCGAGACTAAAAATTCACCTGGATTAGAAGAGATTATTGATAATATTGATGTCTATTTTAATCCTCAACAAACACCAGAGGAATTTTTACCTTGGTTAGCAGGATGGGTAGCTTTAAGTTTACGGGATGATTGGAAACCAAAAGTTAAAAGAGCCTTCATCCAGCAAATTGTCGGACTCTATCGCTTACGAGGAACAAAAGCAGGATTAATAAAAATTTTAGAGATTTATTTGGAGAATGCAGGATTTAGTAAAAAAGTAAAAGTCTATGACCAATTTACAAATTTTCCCAATTATTTTCAAGTACAATTAACCTTAAACGATCGCGATCCAGATAAGTATTGGCGACAGGCAAAAATAGCTCAGGCAATTATCGATCGCGAAAAGCCAGCCCAGACTTTTTATAGTCTAAAAATCCTGGTACCAACGATGAGAATACCACTATCAAAAGACGATTCAGAACAGTTAATAATTTGTCAAAAAGATTCAGATGGAACCTATTCTGGAAACACAATTCTGGGAACAACAGACCAAATATAAGGCCTTTTTTGTGAAGAAAAAATAAGTAATAGGCAAATATTCAACGATAATTTATCAAAGAGAAGTTAATAATGGAAAAGACTGATTTCACTAAATTAGCTAACCAACGACCTAACTATTTTCCAGGGCAATATTTACTGGAAGAGGACTTTGAACTACAACATAAATATATAAGCGATCGCCAACGCTACTATAAGAAGAGTCTTCATGTTTCAGGAATTATTGAAGGACTGAAAGTAACAGTTAAAGATAGCAAAGAAGTGACCATCGGCAATGGTTCAGCAATAGACGATAATGGCAATCTGATAATACTCGCAAAAGCCCAAAGTTTTAAGTTGAATGAATCGAACGATGTTAATTCAATTACTGATGGAATTATATATTTTAAAGAAGATGGAATTATATACATTAAATATTCATCCGAATTAGATAAAACCACAGAACAAAAGGAGGGGGAGAGTGGTACCTCTCGAAGATGGAAAGAACAACCAAAGATTGTGTTTAATTCTGAGGTGATAAGTAAAGATTTTCCTCCTGTAAAATTAGTCAAATTAACTCGCAACAAGGATGGCAAAATCGAGAAAGATGAATCTGTACGGATGTATTCAGGAATATCTTTACCTAACGCGAATGGTGAAGCTTTGACTCTTCGCTCTGGGGGAAATGCGAATCCCAACTTGGCGGTTTTAACGGGTAGTTTAAAGATTGATGGTGATTTAACAGTAAACGGAACAGGAACTTCTTCTTTTCAAGGCAGTTTAAATGTAACGGGTGCTATTACCCCCAGCAGAGGAGACAGTGGGAGCAACGGCATTATGTTCCCCAAAAATCTTGGTGGTGGTAGTGGTGATGCAGCCTGGATACGTTATTACATAAGAGAGGGCAAGGAAGAAGCAACTACTTTGGAAATTGGTACTTCAGATAATACTGACGATCATATTGCCTTGATGCCAAAACTTGGAGGAGTCGGCATTGGAACCAATGATCCAGGTAACTATAAATTAAATGTGCAAGGTAATCAGTATATAGAGGAAGATTTAACGGTAAATGGTGGATTATCAGTAAAAGGAACAGGAACTTCTTCTTTTGCCGGCAGTTTAACTGTAAATGGTGGAGTCGGTATTGGAACCAAAGATCCAGGTAACTATAAATTAAATGTGCATGGAAATCAGTATCTTAGTGGTGATTTAACTGTAAATGGTGGATTATCAGTAAAAGGAACAGGAACTACTTCTTTTGCAGGCGGTTTCACGGTAAAAGGAGCAATTACCCCCAGCAAGGGAAACAGAGATACACACCGCATAAGGTTCGTAAGTGAACTTGAGGGTGGTAGTGGTGATGCAGCCTGGATCCGTTATTACAAAAGAGAGGAAGGGGGAGAAGGAAATACATTGGAAATTGGTACTTCAGATAATACAGACGCTCATATTGCCTTGATGCCATTAAAAGGAGGAGTCGGCATTGGAACCAACAATCCAAACGGCTACAAGTTAAATGTGCAAGGAAAGCAGTATCTGAGAGGTAGTTTGGTAATCGACGGTCAAATTTTGCTGAAATTGCCTACACCGTATAAAATGATTATCAAAGGTACAGGGCTAGAGACGGAGCAAGACCAAGTCCCAAGGATCTGGTTGAATGGAGAGAGGGATGCAGATGGTGAACGTCATAAGGAGCTCAGCGAGTTCTCCCGAGGAATATTTAGCATGATTTTAGCCCCAGAGCCAGACGGCAATGTACGAGGGAACGATCGGATACCGTATCAGGAAAGAGGCTGGAGCAAGTTTGACGTTTACGGGCAACATCAGTTGTGGAACGAATGGGCGGGGTGGTTGGATGAGAACGCGAGATATGGCGATCTAATAGCAGTGGTCAGCAAAGATTCAATCGGGCCAGTACCAAAGGAGGGTAGGGCGGATGAATTATTGAGAAAAATCAAAGCAGGGAAGATAATAGAAGGGAGCAAGAGCGGGTATTTTAAGGCAATGTGGAGGTGGCCATACGCCCTATTATTTAGTTGGGGAGCGCAAAGGTGTTTGGAGGAGTTAACGGAGGAAACTGAGAGCTACGCCGAGCTCATATGCAGTTACCCAGAGATTTTACCTAGTGAGGCCAACAGGCAATTGATGATGATGGGAGAGGAATATCATTATGTCATGTCAGGGGTAAGAGTGTTGAGTAGTATGGGAGGGGGGGCAAGAAAAGGTAGAACGTAAAAGTGTTGGTGAGGGTCGAACGCATTAAAACATGTAAAAAAAGGTGCGGATGGATGCCTTGGAGAAGTAGGACCAGGGAGTAGCGTAGCGCGAAGTGGTGCGTTAATAACGCACCATCCCAACCGATAGGGAACGGGAAAGAACAGATATACCCTGCACGATCGCTTCCAAACCTGCCATCAAAACCCCATTCACCCCACTTCTAACCCACCGCCACCAGCGTTTAAGATATGTCTCAATGCGAACCTCATCCGCACCTTGCTCATGTAAACAATTCAAAATTCAAAATTAGAAATTCAAAAAGAATTGAGAGCAATCAACAATTTGAAACTCATAATTTTGAATTGGCATTTCGTTTTGTTTTAACAACGATCGCTGCAATGAACAAGCCTGAAGATGAATTTACCTTACAACTCAATCCCCGTCCTAAAGAAAAAGTCTCTTTGGACATTCCCGCTGATACTCTAGCTAATCTCAAAAAAGTAGCTGCGAGTCGAGATATGTCTTTTGAAGCGTTACTAAAGCTTTACATTGGACAAGGTCTAAGACAGGATTTAGCCAAATCATTTTCTTCCCGCGAGAGGCAACAGCAGAGGTTTTAGCTAAGCATATTCCTTCAGAAGCAGAAATAGAGGATATCTTACAAGAAATACGCGCTCAAACGACTTCGTAAACAACCCCTCCCTAAAAAAACATCTAACCAATGACTGATTTCATTCTCATCTCCGGCGACAAAGCCATGTTTAATCCCACCTTTGGACAGGCAATTGTCACCGTGCGTCCAGGGGACATGATTGGCACAGGTAAAGATAAAATAAACCAGAAACTCGTCTGTGTAGATGGGGACGAAAAAAAGATTATGGTTCCTGGGTGTTCCTATCAGACTCCCCAATATAGTATTCCAGGGGTGGGAATGCTCACCATAGAATCCCTGGCTGGCAACCAAAAAGCGAAAAAGACCAAATCTGGGGGAAAACCCGTATTGCTCAAAGGAGCATCCTTCAAAGCCAAATTTCAAGTGATGGCTCCTGCTATGCAACCTTCAGCACCAAGTCCTATTCCCGATACTACCCCCCAATACTCTGGTACTGGTACATTTATTACCACGAATCTAAAAATAAAAGGTACATGAAAGAACAACTAGAAAAACGCCTCGCAGAACTAAAAGCCGAATTTGAGTCGGGACAAAAGGTAATGGCAGAATTAGAGACCAAACAAGCCAATTTAAGGGATACATTATTGCGCATTAGTGGAGCCATACAAATACTGGAAGAAGAAATAGCCAAAGTAAGTGCAGAAGAAGAGAATAGCCAAGAAATTGTGAAGGAAGAAATAGTCAACTAATACCAATTTCGTTTAAGATTGCTACACTTCGTTTAGGAAAGGGAACAGGCAACAGCGCGAAGTTGCGTTGCGGTGAAGCACTTGCGGTGGGCGGTTGTACCGACATAAGCAAAGTGCTTCACCCGAAGGGGGGATTCCCCCCGTTGAGCAAACTTCGTAAGAAGGCAATAGGCAACAGATTAAGAGAATTGATGTGTAGCAGTATTTTTTGAATTAGTATAACCCTAGAATAAAAAAAGCGATTAATTGAGTCCCACTACCAGATCGGTTTCAGAAACCCCGTAATACAAATAAATAGTCCTTGGCAGGAGAAGAACAATGTACCGCCAGCAAATATCTCGCAAGTATTCCCCCTCGTCTAAACTGACAAACGGAAGTAAAAAGCAGCCACCAACAAGAAGTTATGGGACATTATCATCGGTGGTGCAAAGGGCGCAACAAGACCCAAGCAGCCTGAGTGGGGATGAGTGGCGACAGCTAGATAGTGCGATCGGTACTAGGGCTGTAAGAGAGATTAAGGCAGGGAAGCAAACGCCCTGGATTCCTGAATTTGTGGGGATATCCGCCCAGCTTTGGGGGGATACAGGACAAAAAGTACCACCCATCCAGACCAAGTTAACTATTGGCGAAGTAGGGGATAAATACGAACAAGAAGCAGATCGAGTAGCCAAGGAGGTAGTACAGCAAATTAATCGCCCCGCACCAGTAGCTCAAGGAAAAGATGAGTCGGTGCCAGGAAAGGAAAGAAACATGGTTGGGGAGCTGAGTATGAAGCCCATGCCAGCCAGAAGAGAGCGAGAGGCAATGGAGGAAGAAGGTGAATCGATAAAAATGAAGCCGATGGTCCAGCGAGTAGGAGCCATTGGTGGGGTCGAAGCATCAACAGATGTCGAAGCGGAGATCGATCGTGCCAGGGGTGGAGGACAGCCCTTGGAGAGGGATTTGCAGCAGTCAATGGGAAAGGCGATGGGTGCTGATTTTAGTGGGGTGCGGGTGCATACTGACGAGCGGGCGGATAGGTTGAATCAGGCGTTGAGTTCGCGGGCGTTTACTACTGGGCGAGATTTGTTTTTTAAAAAGTGGGAGTATCAGCCAGGGAGTCGGGAGGGGCAGGGGATGATTGCCCATGAGTTGACGCATGTGATGCAGCAGAAAAAAAGAAGCCAAGATACAGATGAGAGTTTAATACAATGTAATCCAAGAAAAAAGAAGAAATATAAAAAATTAGAAGAAGGCAAAAAGAGAAAGAATAGACGAACTAAGGAAGCGTTTTTCGGCCAAACAACGGACAGGGTAGACCGTGCAAATACAGTCAAGGAAATGGCTGAAAAACTTGACAGTATGACTGAGTTAGAATTCATGGAGTATATAGCAGAAAACTTAGGTAATTTCGATCCATCACAAGTTATATCGATATTGACTACCCTAAGGAATTTAAAGAAATATAGAGAGAACGAAACCATAAGGAAAGTCATCGACAGATTATTGTGTGATATTGATGAGAAACAGGGGGAACCCATTTTTAGAGACCCATTACTTGGCATCACTGAGTATGAAATGCAGAATTGGGAACAAATAGAAACAAAAGACACGGAGGAAGAAGAAAAGCTGAGTCATGAAGAAAGGGTACAAAGAGTAGCATATTATGCACACAGAAAAAGAACAACAAAGAAAAGAAGATTGCTGACGAACATAGCGGGCGGGGCACTTGGGGCAGCAGGAGTTGTTTTATCGGCCACAGGAGGAGGGATAGTTATAGGAGCACCATTGATTGCGGCAGGAGTCGGTCTTGGTGGTAGTACAAAAGTGGAAAGGATAGGGAAAGCAGCATGGAAAAAAAAGCAAGGCACAAAAGGAAAAAAGAGAAGGGAAGTTGCGACAGAGTTGTATAATCTGGCGCAGGAGGAAGTTAACAGAGAAGAAATAGCAGGACAACCAGCCATTGAATTAATAGTGAGACTAGGAGTATATAACAATGAGCAGGAGGTTATGTGGTCTTTAGAGAGGGAAGACGCAATAGTGGTGATCGAGAGAATCGAGAAAAAATTGAAGTCCTAAGAAGCAAGGAGAAAGGGCGATAGTGAGATCGCCTATCTTGAAGTGCGATCGCCTATCTTGTAGGGTGCGTTAACGAAGTGTAACGCACGCACATCAGAAGTATATTATACCGTTTCTCAAAAGTGCGATCGCCGATCTTGTAGCGATTTTGTAGGGTGCGAAGCATGAAATGTAACGCACCATATTGGTGAATTTCTGCTACAGAATGGAAACTTTTAGTGCGATCGCTTTTCTGAAACCCAACTCAAAAAATTGCTTTAATAATGGAAGCGACAAGAAATAATCGTTAAATATTTATCATCCACAGCATAAACAAGGCGATTAGTCTCATCAATACGACGCGACCAAAAACCCGATAAATTTTCCTTTAATGGTTCGGGTTTGCCAATCCCTTCAAACGGCGTACTTTTAGCTGCCCTAATCAGCTTATTGATTCTCTTGAGGGTTTTCTTGTCCTGACTTTGCCAGTAAACATAACTATCCCAAGCCTCATCAGTCCAAGCCAATAAGCGACTACTCATCTAACAAGTCTTTTTCAGTCACTTTTCCCTGTCTGTATTGAGCGATTGAACGTTCTAAGTGAGCTGCATTAGCAGGAGATTTGAGTAAATGAACGGTTTCTAGCAAACTATTAAAATAATTTAAAGACATAACTACCGCATCATCAGCATCTCGTCTTGTAATGACAGTATAGTCAGCATCATCAATTACTCGATCTAAAACGCTTTTGAGTTTATTTCTTGCTTCAGTAAAAGTTACTACTTTCATGACTAAACCTGTGCTTTTAATTGTACAAGTATAGCAAATTATAGTAGAGCATACAGGCGATCGCAAATATCCATTACGATCGTATGTACCTTTCTCAAGAGTTGGAAAATAAAAAGCGATCGCTTTCCTTAAATCAAACTTTATAAGGTATTTTTTTGCTTACTCAGATAATTTTTGTCAAGAGAGTACACATACTAAGTCAATAAGCTTTGAAATATCTTAATGCGTTACGTTAATATCAATTTTTAAATCTATAGGTATCTTTTCCTGGTACCATTTTCGTGAAGTTTGATAAAATTTAATTATTTTCTACTCTATAATTTTCGATCTTTATAGTGTAAACTTCCTTTAAATATAAGTAAAAAAATCCTATTGATATGAATAAAATCAATACACCAACTATAGATGAAGATATTTTTACTTTTTCTTTTGTTATTAGTAAATCAGTATTGTTGTCTTCTGACTTTTCTTTGGAATAACTTAGTTTTAATTGATAGAAAGATAAATATAGTCCCGAAATTACAATACAAATTACTATTGTTAGAATAAATAGACTTGAGTATCTTTGGTTTTGGTATATTTTCCTGATTTCAAAAAGCCGTTCTTTTTCATATTTTATTTTTTCTAATTCTAGATTTATTTTTGCCTCGTTCAAATTATCGATATATTTTGGGTCAACCTCAGATTTATTAATTCTTGTGCCTCCTGTTATTGAGTTATTTGAGGGTGGTATTTGTAATCCAGACACACAAAATTTGATAACTTCAATAATCTTATTTGTATTGACCAAAAATTGAAATGTGCAACCATTATTTTGTATAGTAAAATCTTTAAGTTCTAATATTTTACCATCAACATTTTTTATTTTTAAATTTTCAATTTCTTCTTGCTCTATTGCATAAGTTTGTTGGATGCCTGAAAATAAAATAATATTTATGACTAGAAAAAATATATTGAAAATATTTTTCTTTAATATATTTTTCATTGTTTTGCTGCCAAATTTATGATTAATTACAAGAATACGTTATCAGTTCGTCTAAGTTAGGGGGCTGAAATAAATTTTCACTACCCAATAAATTACACTAGAAACGCTACTACGGTCGCTATGCAATGGGAATTATT
Organism: Xenococcaceae cyanobacterium MO_188.B29; assembly: GCA_030065155.1. Taxonomy (GTDB): domain Bacteria; phylum Cyanobacteriota; class Cyanobacteriia; order Cyanobacteriales; family Xenococcaceae; genus JASJDJ01. The sequence goes on along the minus strand of JASJDI010000027.1, from coordinate 235 downwards.
AGTGCGCAATCAAAAATCTACTTAAAGTTGGGTAAACTTATGCAGACGTAATGCCAAGCGCACTGGCATTACTAGGTATTATTGGAGTATGCCTACTTTTGCCTAATATCTTCCTTTTCTCGGAAGAACTCTGGATATTAGGCTTGACCCCAAACCTGACTCTCACATTAAAGAAACTATGCCGATGGCAACCCTTCAGTAACTTTGATGTCGTTGCCCAATAATGCCATACGTG
>JASJDI010000302.1 GCA_030065155.1 Xenococcaceae cyanobacterium MO_188.B29 | reverse complement strand
TCCCTTGCAGAGTTACCAGTTATGATGGCTACCAGCTATCCGCTTTTCGACTAGCTTCTCACCAAGGTGATGTTATTCCTAAGCAAGTAGTCGAGGGATTCAAACGTCTCATTCGTCGGTAGGAATTGAACCTACATGATTCGTAGAGTTATTGTATTTTCAAGGTTCTGAAAATACCCTCAGCGTTCCTTTCTAGTGTAGGACACTAGTAGTTAGGCTGAAACGGGTCGCACTCCCTTAACCTGGGTGCGGATACCGTGTCCTGGTATCTCTTCATAGTCAGTAACATCAGATTTGGTTAGGTTGTCATTGTAAGCTTTAAGTATAGACCGTGCTACAGGGTGGTTGGATTGAGATTCAGCGATCGCTGCTAAGGATAATAATTCATGTTTGCTATAACCGTTGTAGGGGGATATTTGGCTAACTTCAAATACACCTTTGGTTAACGTCCCAGTTTTATCAAAAATAACTGTTTTAACTGCGGTTAAAGCATCTAAGAAAGTTGAACCTTTAACTAAGATACCTCTTTTGGCTGCACCGCCAATACCTCCAAAGTAACCGAGGGGAATACTAATCACTAATCCACAAGGACAAGATATCACTAATAATACTAATGCTCGATAAGCCCACTGCTCACTAGTTGCCCCAGGAATTATTAAAGGGGGTAATAGGGCTACTGCTAAGGAGAGAAAAACTACTACGGGAGTATAGTGACGAGCAAAGCGAGTAATAAATTTTTCTGTAGGGGCTTTTTTACTACTGGCATTTTCTACCAAATCAAGAATTTTGGCAATAGAAGATTCGGTAAATAGTTTGCTCACTCGAACAGTTAAACTACCTGTTTGATTAATCACTCCTGCTAAAATATTGTCTCCTACTCTTACAGTTTGGGGTACAGATTCACCTGTAAGTGCCGAAGTATCTAATTGAGAATTACCAGATATTATTTCTCCATCTAAAGGGACTTTTTCTCCTGGTTTGATGACAATAATCTCGCCAATTTTTACTTCTTCTGGTGCAACCTCTCTGATTTCCCCCTCAACTAGGAGATTTGCTTTATCAGGACGCACTTCTAACAGAGACTTAATCGATTTTCGCGATCGCCCTACGGCAAAGCCTTGAAATAATTCTCCTACCTGAAAAAACAGCATTACGCCAACAGCTTCAGGTAATTCATGAATGGCGATCGCTCCTATGGTAGCAATAGTCATCAAGAAGTTTTCATCAAAGATTGGTCCCCGCAGAATATTTCGCCCTGCACTGCTTAAGACACTCCAACCACTGATCAGATAGGCAGGAATAAAAACTGCATACTCCGCGAGTGCATAAGGAGTATTATGCAAAGGTTTTTGCCAAATCAACCCAATAATAAATAAAACTGCTGCCATACTCAAAGGCATAAGTTCTCGCTGTAAATCAGACTCATCGTGTTCGTGATTGTGACTGTGAGCGTGATTTTCCACTGAATGACAGCAAGCACAGGAATTTTGATTAGCCATTATCCTAATAGTTAAATAACTAAAACACTGAATAACTGAACAGTTATTCAGATAATATCCAAAAAAAAGTCCTACTGCAATATTGAGATAATAAAAAACTTAAGAGATTAGTGTAGTATCATCAAGCACTTTACCTAATTTTAACCAAGCTATTATGTCTAAAATTGATAAGATAATGGCGAAAAATATTATTGCAGAAAATCTATGAGCAATCATGACAACAGGAAACTCCAATCTCGTCCTGCGATCGAAAAATATCTAGATGTCAGCTTTTTCTGGGCAGCAAAAATCTTTGCCTTAGCGATTGCTGGAGTTCTAATTTGGATCACTATCCAAGTTGCTATTGCTGCCACACCGGCCATATCAGAATTTGGACTTGGTTTTATCGTTACTAGTAGTTGGAATCCTGTAACTAAAGAATATGGAGTTTTGCCAGCAATTTACGGTACTCTTGTTAGTTCTTTTATTGCTCTGTTAATTTCTGTACCTATTGGGTTAGGAGTAGCTATTTTCTTAAGTGAAGATTATTTATCTCCCAAAATTCAAAGAACCATCGTTTTTTTAGTAGAATTACTCGCTGCTGTACCTAGTGTAGTTTATGGTTTGTGGGGAATTTTTGTTTTAATTCCTTTTCTTAAAAATATTACCCCTCTGAGAGGTCCGGGAATGCTTCCTGCTGCCTTGATTTTATCAGTAATGATTTTACCTACTATTGCAGCAATTTCTCGTGATGCAATTTCTAACGTTCCTATCGATCTTCGTCAAGCAGCCGTAGGCTTGGGTGCAACTCGTTGGGAAGCAATTCTGCAAATTATTTTACCCGCAGCTTCTTCGGGCATTATCGGCGGAATTATGTTGGCATTGGGTAGGGCATTAGGAGAGACAATGGCAGTAACTATGTTAATTGGTAACGCCAATAAAGTTAATCCCTCTGTTTTTGCTCCTTCTAATACAATTTCTTCTCTCCTAGCCAACCAATTTGCCGAAGCTAGTGGCTTACAAGTCGGGGCATTAATGTATGCTGCTCTAATTCTTTTTGCTGTTACTTTACTCGTTAATGTTTTGGCTCAAGTATTAGTAGTTAGATTACAAAAAATATAGCAATTTTCTTTTTAATGAGATACAAACAAAACCATGGTTTGTGTTAATAGTTAATTATGAATATAAGCATTTTTCTATGATACTGAGAAAGGCTATAGATATTTCATTTATTTAATTAGCAATGTTGTTCTAAATTAAAAATATAATTACCAAGAAAATGACCTTAGAGTTTTCTCAAAATAATCTGGATTATAGTTTTAATCCTGCCAGTCTTAAACGTAATCCTAGCTCCCCTCGTACCCTATTTGGGTTAATAATGACAGGTATTGCTGGATTATTTACTATTCTCGCCATCATACCCTTATTAATTATTTTGGTTTATTTATTAGGCAAAGGAATTAGTTCTCTGAGTCTAGATGTTTTTCGGGAATTACCGCCACCACCACTAGTAGAAGGAGGAGGTTTTGGTAATGCTATTCTCGGTACAGTAATTATGGTAGGTATTGGTGCTGCTCTTAGTGTACCTATTGGGGTTATGGCAGCTATTTATTTGTCTGAATTTAGTAAGGGTAAGTTAGCAGACTGGATTCGTTTTGCTACTAATGTGCTTAGTGGTGTACCTTCGATTATTATTGGTGTGTTTGCTTATACTGTAGTAGTATTAACAACTAAAACCTATTCTGCTTGGGCAGGGGGTTTTGCTTTAGCCATACTGATGTTGCCCATTATTGTCCGTACTACTGACGAAGCCTTAAAACTTGTTCCTCAAGAGGTACGTCAAGCATCGATCGGTGTTGGCGCAAATGATTATCAAACAGTATTGCAAGTAGTATTGCCCGCAGCCATTCCCGCTATTATCACTGGGGTTACCCTGGCTGTCGCCCGTGCAGCAGGGGAAACAGCACCTCTATTATTTACAGCCTTATTTACCCAATTTTGGCCCAACTGGGATAATCTGCTGGTAGAACCAACAGCATCTCTTGCTGTACTAGTCTATAATTTCGCGATCGTCCCGTTCCAAAATCAGCAAGAGTTGGCTTGGGCTGCTGCTTTTATCTTGGTTTTATTGGTATTGCTTACTAGCATTATCTCTCGTATCGCTACTGCTAAGAGAACGTATTAACCCAAGCTGCCAGTTATTTAAAAAGAGGAACAAAAAGCTAAAAAATCTCTCTAGAAGCCATAAAGCTAGGAGATAGAGAAAATGATTGCTGAAATTATATAGCAGTACGTCAGATGGTTAGGACACAAATACCCTGTAAGGGCGAATGGTCATTCGTCCCTACATTTAATCTAATGTCCTAATCTTTACCCATAACGCTATAGCTATTTATGCTATCACTGATGATTTTTCTAATCTCTGCTTCTTGGCTTGTAGTCTGTTGCATTGGGTAGTGGCATCGCTCTTTTTCAATTAAATCTTTAAAGCGATCGCCAAAATCTGAGATTGACCGATCTTGTTCTGTTCAGTAATTTCTGCATAGGCTAACTCAATCAAAAGATATATAGCCAAGAGGAAAACCTCTTAAGTATTGACAAACAATCAATTTGTCTTCAATGTTGAAACTTACTTATACAGAAAATAACTTTCATCTAGAACGCTTAAGCAAATCCTTAGAAGATTGGTTAAATCTTTATATTTGGCAGAGTTTAGAGGCAGCTAAAAGCATCCAGATTAAACCTAGTGCTGCTTCTTTCTTAGTTGTTGCCGATGAATCTCGCTGGTCAGATTTAAGGGTTTTAGAAGCAGAAAATGGGAAAAAAATGGAATTTAATCGTTGTGATGCTGAATATAGGGAAGTTAGGCTGAAAGGAACTTGGGTGAGTTGGTCAGAAAATATTAATGAAGGCATATTTGTCTGTGTTTTAAGGCAAAAAGCCGAAATAATGCTGGAGCAACTCTGGAGAGTCAGCAGTGCAAATAAATATGAGAAAAACTATTGTCGGAGTGATGGGAGCAGGAAATCTCGCTACTCCTACTGATTTAGATAATGCCTATAAATTAGGTCAATTAATCGCCCAAAACGGATGGATATTGCTTACAGGTGGTAGAAAAGCTGGAGTCATGGAAGCTACTAGTAAAGGGGCAAAAATTGCTGGTGGTTTAACGGTGGGAATCTTACCAGGCAACAATACTGATAATCTTGCTGACGATGTAGATATTGCTATTGTTACCGATCTAGGTAATGCCCGTAACAATATTAATGTCCTCTCTTCTGATGTAGTAATTGCCTGTGGTATGGGAACTGGCACAGCTTCGGAAGTAGCTCTAGCTTTAAAAAATCAGAAAAAAGTAATTTTATTAACTGAAAATCAAGAAAGTAAACAGTTTTTTAGTAGTTTATCGCCAGAAAACATTTTAATTGCTAATACTCCTGAACAGGCGATCGCATTAGTTAAACAAATTATTCTCCAACATTCTCTTACTACGAACCAATAGTAATGGAATGTACAAATAATTTGGCTCAAGTACCGTTATTTGATGTTTAGGATACATCGATCGAGTTTTAATTTGAAAAGATATTTTTACTCTAGTTCTAAAGTACCAAAATCTAACTAGTACCAAAGTTCAAGGAAATTTAGACACTTAGATCGAGGTATGACGATGGTTGAATTTTTTAGTATTCAAATACAAGTTATGAAAACTCAAATTCAACCTATGAAAATTAAATTTTTCTCCTTGTTAGCAGTTGTTACTACTATAGGCATCACAGCAACACCAGTTGTGGCACAGATTAATTCTTCTCCCTTAGCAAAGCCAAATTCTGTATTAGCTCAAAATTTACCAATGGAAGAGGGGTTAAACCTTAGTGTCGAACAAAAAGAACAAATTCAACAAATTCAAGAAAACACAGCTGGGCAAATCAACAGCATCCTCAATCCCGAACAACAGAAACAATTTCAATCTTTAAGAGGCGATCGCTCTAATTTAAGAGCAAATATTCAAAAGCTTAATTTAACCAATACACAGCGTAGCCAAATACGAGAAATTATGAACTCGTCTAGACAGGAAATGAGCCAGATACTGACAGATGAACAAAAACAAGTTTTGCAAGAGCGTGTACAGCAACGCTAGCTAAATCTCTGCTCGCTTTTGAGCATTGAGATAACGCTCTATTAAAAGAATGGCGACAATATCATCTATAGGACGAGGAGGAATCCGCATTCCTTGGGGTATGAGCTTGGTTAAACCTTGAGGTGGATACATTTGCCAATAGCGATCGCGTGCTTCTAAAGAACTGTTGCGCTCATCTACCATCACAATCGGTATAGATGAAGGTAAATTCGATTTGATTTTTTGTTGCCAACTTTTAGCTGTGGTTTGATTCCCCATCACAACTAATTCGATCGGAAACTGCTGGCATAATTGTTCTATAGTCGCGATCGCCTTTGCCGATTCCACTACCTGATGAAAATGGATCTGGCAATTAGTCCCCCTCACGGCAATACCACACTTATCTCTACCTGGATCAAAACCTAAAATCATCAGTTAATATTCAAAAAACTTATAAATTGTCATTAGCTATTTAAGATCGCAATTAATCAGACGAGCTAAAAAGTAGTTAGTCATTTTTGAACCATAAGGGGAATTCCACCATCTGGAAGGATGACAACCTTCTGGTGCATTCAAACTGTAATCTAAGTCTCTACATTTAAGCCATTTTCCATCTTTATACCAGCCTAAACGTTTACCCCATTGCTGAATTAGCTTGCTGTCTTGCTCGATGGTACTTTCTAAAGAACCTCCCAATTCTTGATAAAATTTCGCTTGAATACCAAAACCAAAACGATTGTTACTATATTTTGCCCACAAGCGATCGAGCACTTGTAATTCACTACAAGAGATATGTTGAATATCTTCGGGACGAATAAGTTCTAGTTCTGGTTGTTCGGTAAGAGAAATAATTAAATGGATTGTTTCTGTATCTGCTTCAGACCATTTACCTGCTTCGAGGAAAGATTGCAGTTTTTCATAACGATAGACATCAGCAACTCGTAAAAGTTGTTGTTGGATTTGACTTACTTGTTCGGGTAAATTTTGCAGTTGAGTTAGTTGTTGCTGGATTTGTGCCAGTTGAGTACTTAGTTGAGTTAGTTGGTTTTCTAGGTTAGTTGGTTCTACTCTAGATTGATTGTCAGTAGAAGGAGAGGAGGTTTCAGACACGACTTTTCTATAAGGGTAGAGATTATTTTTATAGTAACGATTTAAAATAAGATTAAGACAGAAAAAACTTTTGAGACTATGTAAACTAGGGTGAAAAATTCCGCAGCCGAAGAAGAACAAGATCGATCGCTCAATTTCCCTAAGGCAGCATTCGATATTGTGGCTCTAGCATCATCTGCTGGAGGACTAAATGCTCTCACACAGGTTCTTGCTAGCTTACCTGGTGATTTTCCTGCTGCTATCGTTATTGTGCAACACCTCGATCCCAGACACCGTTCTTTGATGGCGGACATTCTCAGTCGGCGCACCCCCTTGTCCGTTAAGCAGGCGGAGGAAGGAGATCGGCTATGTCCTGGCACAGTCTACATCGCTCCCCCTAACCGCCATCTGCTGGTTAACCCTGATGGTACTATTTCCTTGAGCCAATCAAAGTTAGTTCATTTTGTGCGTCCGTCTGCCGATCTGCTGTTCGACTCGGCAGCAGCTAGCTACAAAGATAAGGCGATCGCTGTTGTACTTACGGGGACAGGCAAAGACGGAGTGATGGGAGTGCAAGCTATTAAAAAAATGGGAGGGACAGTCATTGCCCAGAACCAAGAAAGCTCTGAATTTTTTGGTATGCCTGATGCAGCGATTCGTACTGGCAGCGTGGATTTTATCTTGCCCTTATCTGAAATTGCTTCTGCATTAATCTCATTGGTAATGCAAGAGGAGAGCGACACGTAGTGGTCTGCCAATTTTGAATTGATGGATTGAGGCAAGCAGAGGGAGACGGGGCGTATAAACTGCGGAAGTAAATTCCGCAGACAGCCCCTCCAGAGGGAGCAGCTTACAAGGGTAGACTTTTTACATTTAAGCCTAAAATCAAGATAAGGGAGACAAGGAGGACAAGGAAGACAAGGGGGAAATGCTGATTTTTTCGTTCAGATTATAGTAAGCACTCGCCTCTTTGTTAAAAACCTACC
>JASJDI010000301.1 GCA_030065155.1 Xenococcaceae cyanobacterium MO_188.B29 | reverse complement strand
AATCCGGTAAGACGAAATATTTGATAATTTTTCCTGACTTCACGAGTGCCTCTTAAACTAACTGTCAGGTTTAGCTGTTCGGGAATGGCTTTCTCCTCAACTCTAGCTGAATCTGGTCAATGGTACAGTATAGCCCATTTTTGAGCGAAATTGTCGATCGCCCATAGGAAAAAATGCTTTTTGATTCTAGTTGAAAAATTGACAAAATTAAAGGCAGTAATTATTAAAAAAAACAAAAAACCCTACTTTTTCCTTTAAAAGTAGGGTTAATGGAGCAAGAGGAAATAAACTAAATAAAACTTAAGAATATTGCAGGTAGGAATAGTTAAACAATTTTTACCTCGTTAAAATACTACTATTTCTGGTCTTTTGCCACATTCGTGTAAATACTGAAGTTGATTTTGAGTATTAATTAAGCGTAGTTATTTATACTTAGGCTAGCCATTGTTGATTATTTGTTGGTGTAGTTTTCACCTTAAGAATTTGTTTTAACTAAGTAAGCTTTGTTCAAGTCACCGTTACACCGCCCTTCGGGTTCAACATCGGAAAGTGTTCCCCGGTAAATTATGATTTCTTTAATTCCTCTATGTAGTATTCGGTAATGATTATTGCTAATTTTTTGATCGACATAACCAGATACATACCCAAGAAAGCCAAAATATCTCTTTTTTTGGCTATATTTTTGTTATTCCTGCAATTTTTAATTCTGCCAGCATCTTCTCAGCAGCCAGTGGAAATTAAAACCCTAATGAGGGCAGATGAAGCTCAACAGTGGCAACCTCTAGTAGAAAAATTCAACCAGCAACATCCAGAGATCGATCTAGAAGTTGTTGAAGCTCCTAGCGATAGTAACCAAGTAGAAGATTTGTACACTGCTTCATTTTTACTGGGCAATTCTCCTTATGATTTAGTTTATATGGATATAGTCTGGACTCCCAAATTTGCAGCAGCAGGATGGTTGTTAGATGTATCAGATCGTCTATCCCAACAAGAAATCGATCGATTTCTAACTGGAGATATTCAAGGAGGAATGTATCAAGACAAACTATATCGCATTCCTTTTCGTTCTGATGCTGGTATGCTTTACTATCGCGAGGACTTATTAGCCCAAGCAGGATACAAACCTCCCGAAACTTTTAGTGAATTAATTCAAATTTCTCAGGATTTACAACAACAAGGATTAGCTGAATGGGGCTACGTATGGCAAGGTAAGCAGTATGAAGGGTTAGCTGCTATGTTTGTGGAAATACTCCAAGGTCATGGTGCTTTTTGGGTAGATCCACAAACTCTTGAAGTTGGCTTAGATAAACCAGAAGCGATCCAAGCGGTGGAGTTTTTGCGTACTACTATCGAGCAAAAAATTGCTCCTCCTGGAGTTACTACTTACGCAGAAGACGAAACCCGTCTTCTATTTGAAAATGGAAAAGCAGTCTTTCTCAGAAATTGGCCCTATATATATACTTCAGCTTTGAATTCTTCCATTGCAGGTAAATATAGCATCAAACCAATGGTTCATGCGCCAGGTGAAAGTAGTGGTGCTTGTCAAGGAGGATGGGGACTTGGTATTGCTAAAAGCAGTAAACATCCAGATGCAGCTTGGCAAGTTGTTGAATTTTTCAGCAGCGAGAATGCACAAAGAGAATATGTTTTGGCTAATGGTTATGTACCTAGTCGAATATCTCTGTTTAATGACCCCCAAATTGTTGCTAAATACAGTCACTATCCTAAATTATTATCCGTTGTCCAAAACTCAGCGTTACGACCTCCTATTTCTCAATATTCTCAAGTTTCCGATATTTTGCAGCGTTACTTAAGTGCAGCTTTAACCAAGAAAATGACTTCAGAAACAGCTATGAACGCAGCAGCAGCAGAAACAAGAAGATTATTGAGAAGTAATTAGTAATAAGCAATCAGTAATTAAGTAATAGGTTACAAGAAATAAGTAATGCTTTCCTGGGTAATAGGTAATTAGGTGATAAGTAATAGGTAATAAGTAATAAATTTAAATTTGTTTTATGAATAAAAATAGTATAGTTTCAAAAGAAAGATTGACTGGTTGGTTACTATTGATTCCTGCTTTGCTGGTTTTATCTTTAGTATTTATTTATCCGATCGCTCGTGCTTTTTGGTTAAGTTTATTGACTGAGAATTTAGGTAATCAATTGCAACCGGAGTTTTCAGGCTTAGCGAATTACTCTCGTATGCTAGGAGATGGACGTTTTTGGCAGAGTATGGGGAATACTACTATTTTTACGGTTATTAGTGTTATCCTCGAATTAATTCTTGGTTTAGGTATTGCTTTAGTTTTAAATCAGTCCTTTCGTGGTAGAGGAATTGTCAGGACGATCACAATTATTCCTTGGGCATTACCTACTGCAGTTATGGGATTAGCTTGGGCATGGATTTTTAACGATCAATATGGTGTTGTTAATGATATTTTGCAGCGTTTAGGACTAATTGACTTGGGAATCAATTGGCTTGGTTCTCCTACTTTAGCAATGACAGCTTTAATTATTGCTGATGTCTGGAAAACTACCCCTTTTATTAGTATTATTTTATTAGCTGGGTTACAATCTATTCCTCAAGATTTATATGAAGCCTATGCTATGGATGGAGCTAATGTTTGGCAAAGTTTCTCGAAGATTACTTTACCTTTATTAATGCCCCAGATTTTGATTGCTTTATTATTTCGATTTGCCCAAGCATTTGGTGTTTTTGATTTAATACAAGTTATGACTGGTGGAGGACCAGCAGGAACTACAGAAACAGTTTCGATTTACATTTATTCAACAGTGATGCGTTATTTAGATTTTGGTTATGGCGCAGCTTTGATAGTAGTTACCTTTTTGTTGTTAATAACAGCAGTAGCTATTGTATCTTGGTTTTTAAATAGATTGAAAGTTAGTTAAATGTAGGAACTAATGGCCTTTAGTCTCTACGAAATTAATGGGTATTAATTATGGCGACATTACGCGATCGCAAAAAACTCAAATTAGATACAAATTTTAAACAAATTATTCTTTGGATTAGCTTAGTATTAATAGTTATTTTTTTTCTCGTACCTATTATTTGGCAAGTGCTGACTTCAGTCAAATTGAATGAGGATATTTCTGCTATCCCCACAATTTATTTTCCTACGCGCTTTACCTTCAGACACTATTTAGAATTATTTGAACGTCGTCCTTTTCTTCTTTATATCTTTAATAGTGCCTTAGTCTCTATTATTTCTACTATTTTGTGCTTGACTCTTGGTTCTCCAGCAGCATATGCTCTAACTAGATTAAAGTTGCCTGGAGAAAATGTAATTTTAGCTGGAATTTTAATAGTAACTTTATTTCCTTATGTTTTGTTATTTTTAGGATTATTAGAAATAGTTAAAGCTGTTGGTTTGGGCAACAACTACCTAGCTCTAATTATCCCTTATACTGCTATTAATCTCCCTCTAACTATCTTAGTAATGCGGAGTTTTTTTCAGCAACTACCTAAAGATTTAGAAGATGCAGCAAAAATTGACGGTTACAAAATAATTCCTATGTTAATTGAAATTTTGTTGCCAATGACTTTACCAGCTTTGGTAACAACGGGTATTTTGACTTTTATTTTTGCTTGGAATGAGTACATTTTTGCTCTGACTTTCATTACTAGAGATACGATGAAAACTATCCCTGTGGCTACAGCACAACTAGGGGGTTCAACACTTTGGGATATTCCTTATGGCTCGATCGCTGCTGCTACAATCTTAGGAACTTTACCTTTAGTAATCTTAGTTTTAGTTTTTCAACGTCGCATAGTTCAAGGATTAACAGCAGGTGCAGTTAAAGGATAAATTCAGTCAAAGAATTGAAATAAAAAAGTAAAGATAGAAACATTTTGAGCTTATTTCTTGAATACTTCTTTAAAAAAATCTCTACATTAAACTGCTAAATTTATCTAGAGTGTTTGAGGAGAAACTATGTACATTACGGAAAACGATAAAGTAGCTATTCGTAAAATAATAGAAAAACAAATAGAAGCTTTTCAGAGAGACGATGCCGTAGAAGCTTTTGCTATTGCTAGTAAGGCTATTCAAGAACAATTTGGGACACCAGACAAATTTATTACCATGGTAAAGGAAAGTTATCCAGCTGTTTATCGTCCCAGATCGATAATATTTCGTGGATTCACCACTATTGATTATTATCCTGCTCAAATAGTAATCTTAATGGATGAAAAAGGAGAATTAGTTCAAGCTGTTTATATTATGCAGCAACAGCAAGACCATAGTTGGCGTATTCATGGCTGTTTTCTAGTATCTATAGATAAACAGATAATTTAATTGTTAATCATTTTTTCTAGATAGTTTGATAACTCGATCGAGATTTGTTTTTTGCCAATTACTTGCAGTGGCTTATCTTGTTTAGTTACTAAATAAGCAATCTGTTCTCCATTAACGCCTTGTTCTTCTCCTCGATTAGCTACAACTAGGGGATAACCTTGTTTTAATCTGTCTTGAGCTATAGCTATTAACTCTTCATGGCTAACATTTTCTTGATACTTAAAAGTTACCATATGTAACTCTGGAAAATTATTGTGTACTTCTGTAATTACTTTGGGAGTAGGGACAAGATTAATTGTTTTTAATACCCCACCACTGGGAATTTTGCCAGGAAAAACTCGCTCTGGTTGATAATCAGCCACTGCAGACGAAAAAATACCATAATGATAGGGATGATGTTGTAATTCTTCGATTACTTTAGTGCGATATTCTTGATAAGTAGTAATAATTTGGTGAGGAAGATAGCTTGGAGGTAAATAGCTGCCTTGTCCATGAATTAGGCAAACATTTGCGCCACGAAGATGTAATTCCTGAGCGATTTCAATTCCCAATTTCCCTGTAAAGCGATTGGTTATACGACGAACATTATCAATGGGTACAGGAGTAGCTCCCCCCGTTACCATAATATAAATTCCTTTCAGTGGCGATCGACTAACAGCACGAGAAACTTCAGCAACAATCTCTTTTTCTTCAGGAAGATTATTTTTTCCATAATCTATACGGGGTGATATTACTTCTACCCCCATAGTTTGTAACTTTTTTAGGGATTGAATCAAAATGGAATTGTGTAAACTACCGTGCATGGTAGGTACGACTAAAACTTTTGTTTTTCCTCTCTCCATTCTTCCAATTGCCGATCCTAAAGTAGAAGTAATTACCCCATCGGCAATTCCTAAAGCCATTTTGTTGATAGTGTTATAGGTAGCAGGGGCAACCAGATAAGCAGCAAAAGGATTATCATCACTTAAATGTTCCGCAGCAGGAGTAAGTTTAGTAACAACAGTATTAGTAGTACTCCATTCCAAAGCATCAATTGTTGTGTAGCGTAAAGCTTCTGGAGAAGCAAAAGCAACCACATCTGCCCCCTGACGGCGTAAAGCACGGGCAATCAATGGAGCTTTCATTGCTGCAATACTACCAGTAATTAGTAAAGCAATACGTTTGTTATGAAGATGATTACCATCTAAGGGTACTTCGCGATCGCGCAGCGCCTCGCCTTTGGCGAGATCGCCTAAATCTGATTCTGGAGGCGGACTAAAATCCCAATTGCTCATATAACAACTAATACATTACTTATTAAATATTAAGACTACCTGTCGTCAATAACTGATATCCACCGACAAAACTAACCAAAGAATAAAAGAACTGCCATAAACTAGTGGGATTAAGAATAGCCCGACTACTGAAAAAAACTAACACAATTCCTACAGCGATCGCTGCAAACGCCAAACTTTTATCTTGACTAGGTAAAGCAAAAAGCATTAAAACGCCGAGGGTAAGAAATAAAATAGAAGCATCCGCAGCAATTCCTCGCCACCAAAAAGGGTAGGGATTAGTTGTGAAATAGATATTTTCTCCTAAAAAATATACTCCTAGCAATATTACAATTAAGCCAATTAGTCTAACGAGTAATCTCATATCTAATAATCGATAAATCTCCTAATTAGAGATTGCCCAAACTAGGACTATCGGCGATCGGCATTAGACGATGAAATATAAAAAAGAACGCTACAAATACAGTAGAAGAAATAATAAATTGATACTAAATTCTTTTTGTATAGGTTACTAAAAAAGTGATTGGTTGGGAATAAGTGTCAAATCAAAGCAAAAGGCAATAGAAAAACACTGTTTCCCCTTGCCTTTTGCCTTCGAGGCAACATTCTCAGTCAATACCATTTAATTTGATATCAAGAAATGTCCTAAAAGTAAGTCATTAAAGCACTTTTAACTCCAATTATGACTTAGCTGGCTCAAAAATTTCTAGCTGAATACCGTCTGGGTCTTTGAAGTAGGCAAACGTTGCTCCTACAATATCAGGAGCCCCATCCTCCTCGGTAAAAGTATAAGGTGGAGCATTAAATTCTACACCCTGTGTCTTTAATTGCTTATACACAGTCTGGATATCAGGAACTTCAAAGGCAATATGAATAGAGCCAATATCGTTATTCTTGCGGTCAAAATCTTTTCCCCTAGGATTTTCATACTCAATCAGTTCGAGGATAGTATTATCTATCTTCAGTAGACCGAAACGCAGACTAGCGTTATCTACTTTCGTTCCTTTAGATAATCCCTTTCCATACATGGGATTATCTGCAAATAGAACTGTTCCACCTGTCAACTTACGATAAAACTTTAGGGAGCGGTCTAAATTTCGCACTGGAATCCCAATATGGTTCACGCTTTTCAGTGTTATACCATTGGCAGAAGGTAAACTATCAGCTAGCATCGGTTGAGATGAGAATAGCATGATAAATAAGAAAAGCGACAAACATAAAAAGATCTTGAAAGCTTTCATAGTAATGATTCTGATTGACTAACAAAACTTCTGAAAAATTTAATTTTGTACAGGTTAGGTTAGCAGTTAGACTCCCTTTGGGTTCAGCAGGTGCTTTGAGAGGAAACCCTCTAAAACCGCAATACTTTACCCTATTACCATTAGGCACAAGGGAATGTTAACCAAGAAAACGACGGCATAAACTCAACCAACCTCTATCTTTTAGATTATAGAGATTTTGACATTGTAGGTTATGTGTTGAAAGATGCTTCCAAACTCTATAAAAATGGGGGTTCATTATTTTCTATAAAATCACTTACCCATCACCATAATTGAATTAGAGCGGTTTAGTTTTAGTTCCTCAATCCCTTTGAATCTCCTAATGACTCGACTTCTTTCTCTGTTAATGGAGGTGGTTGTCTGCTAATGATTTGATTACATATATCCACACACTCATCACAAATAAAAATTGGGTTATCTCCCAATGGTGGACCGGCAATTAGCAATTTAACCTGTTTTTGATTTTTGCGACAAAATGAACAGCAAAATTCTCTTTTAATTTGGGTAACAGTGTTATTTGTCATTGTTTTCTCTTGATGGGAAGTAGATTGAATTTGATTCTGAAGAGGCAGCAATTGTTTTCTCAGTTGATGGCGAGATTTGTGCAAACGCCCTTTTACTGCACTAACTGAAATATTTAAGCGATCTGCCACTTCTTGGAGACTAAGTTGTTCTTGATAAAACAATTTAGGAACCTTCTCAATAAGTCTGGGAGGACTCGCCACAAAAAGTCAGGCTAATGACATCGAGACTGTCTCGGCGAGGTCGCCCAGGCTAACCTTGGCTTTCTGGGCAATGAGTTTTCCTAAGGTCGGAATCA
>JASJDI010000300.1 GCA_030065155.1 Xenococcaceae cyanobacterium MO_188.B29 | reverse complement strand
ATCTCCTGCAACATCTGGGGGCAAAAAGACGCGAAAATCGAGATAGCCAATATTACCAGGCAGTCGCTCGACCTTGTAAAAGCCAAAATTATCCCAAGCCATGCTGCGACGCTGTTTTTCTTGTTCCTTTGGTGATGGCAATCGCCCTGATTCCATTGGGGGAAATGGTTTGAAGCTATAGAAAACTCGAAGATGTTTGTCATTACTAATTGCTTGAAGGCGATCGCTCAAAGTCTCGGCAAATTCTGCTGCACTGGTAATCTCATTGTCTGCTTCAGCTTGTAATTGAGTGCGAAGATCGTCTTGAATCTTTCGAGCGACTTCAGGGAAGATATATTCATCCAAAGTTACAATTATCTTTTCAATTACCTGCGATCGCGTTTGAGCATCGATCTGGCGATCGGGTTGTTCGCGGTTGGGAGGTTGAGAAAAGAGCGGTTGTGAGTAACTAAAAATGAACATTAGAGCAACTGTTATTAAGATGACGCTAAATCGTAATTTCCTCATATTGGAGATATGTTAAAGATCGTTCCAGGATGAACCGAAAAGAAAAGTGCGAGCACTGGCGGGCATACAGCCATGCTAAACAAGACTCTGTATAAGTTTCATAGCCCTCAAACCTTCTTGATAAGATGGTAGCTTATTAGGAGCAGTTTGCATTAATTTTTCGACCCATTCCCAACATATATCCATAGATAATACCCATGTCGTACCCTGGCGGGTTCGTCAGTCGCTCATGGGGGAAAACCCCAAGACCGCGCTGACTCACCGTATAATCCTGTCCGATTCGGGCGGTCAACATTCTGGGGAGACCCCAGAATTACGCCCCCAAAAAATAACTATGTCTTGGTCGGTTTTGACCTTCAAGTCTGAGACGATTAATATACTCTTGATGTCCAGTATTTCTAATTTTTAAACCGGTGTTGCTGAATCAAGGTATGGTTTTCAAATTTTGACTTGATAACGGATATTTAAAAAGCTAATAGCTGATAGCTACAAACAGATTACTTTTCGGTTTCATACTTCAAATCAGCAACGCCGAAAAACTTATTGACCCTTATGAGAATGGGTTCAAGCCCTGCCATCACGGGCATTTCTTGAGTTATTAGCTTTTAGCTATAAGATAAGGGAATAGCATCAATATAAAACCTTCCCGCAATAAATTGTCCAAAAAGCAATGGTTTCCAGTCAACACAAAACTTTATTTGCACTCTTAATTGGAGATGAAGAACATCCTGCTTTAGTTGCTCCAGAGCGACCGACATTAAGCTATAAAAACCTAAAGCAGCAAATTATAGAGCTTGCAGCCCAACTAAACGAATTAAGTAGTCGTGCAAAATTAACTGGATAGTTGAGATAGGGTTTAGGTGTTAGGTGTTAGGTGTTAGGTGTTAGGGAAAAATGGAATATACAAATAATTTTGCTTAGGTACTTAGGAATTGGTCGTGGCGATCGCTAAAAGTAAGCTGAGGTTTATTCGCTCTAGCAGTTCTTCTCTCCCTCTATAGTACATTAACCGGAGAACTAGCCCAGAATATGATGCTCGAAGTAAAGGAAATTGCCGAAAAGTTGGGCGTAAAATTTGGTATTTCTCTAGAGCAAAGAATTGAGGGGCTAGACAAGTCGGCGCGTACAAAACTTCTATGCTCCAAGATATTGAAGCAGGTCGTCTCTCAGAAATAGATGCTTTATTTGGAGCAGCGATCGAACTGGGAGAGTTAACTAATACTCCCACACCCTATCTTAGTTCTATTTATGCCAGTGTGAAATTGCTAGAGCAAACTATTGTGACAAGTTCTGTTTAGCAAAATTACAGAAGATGAATATGGGCAGCAACACCATAAGATAAATCTAAGATTAATTAGATATTTATTACCAATATGCTTAAGTTGTTATTTCTTTCTACTCCTGTTGGTTCTTTAGGTTCTGGTCAAGGAGGTGGGGTAGAATTGACTGTACAAAATTTAGCACAAGAGCTGAAACAAAAAGGACATTTACTAGAAGTTGTTGCGCCTTTAGGATCGACATTGAAGGGAATTCAGGTTAAAACTATTGAGGGTAATTGCCAGATTGCCGTCCAAACTCAAACTAGAGATGTACCTACTTGTTTACCCGCTAATTCTGTTCTAGCCAATATGTGGGAATATGCTCGTCAAGTACAAAATAATTATGATTTGATTGTTAATTTTGCTTTTGATTGGCTACCTTTCTATCTAACACCTTTTTTCGATCGCCCGATCGCTCATTTTATCAGTATGGGTTCGATGACAGAAGCTAACGATGAGATTATGAATCGAGTAGCACAAAACTATCCAGATACTATCGGCGTTTATACTAAATCCCAAGCAGCTAGTTTTCCCTTTGCTGAGTTTTGTCAAATTTTAGGTAGTGGTATTGATTTATCTCTCTATG
Source organism: Xenococcaceae cyanobacterium MO_188.B29 (assembly GCA_030065155.1). GTDB lineage: Bacteria > Cyanobacteriota > Cyanobacteriia > Cyanobacteriales > Xenococcaceae > JASJDJ01. Next base: position 5,290 of record JASJDI010000300.1, on the reverse strand, counting down.
ATTTTTGTCCTCAACCTCAAAATTACTTAACTTGGTTAGGGAGAATTGCCCCTGAAAAAGCTTTAGAAGATGCCGTAGAAGCTAGTAATATTACTGGCATACCTCTAAAAATTTTTGGCAAAATACAAGACCAAGACTATTGGCAACAAATTCGCCAAGATTTTCCTCAAGCACCCATAGAGTATGGGGGATTTTTGAATACTCAAGAGTTGCAAAAACAACTGGGTAAATCCCTTGGACTTTTAATGACTCCTCGCTGGCTAGAAGCTTTTGGCAATGTCGCGATCGAAGCCTTAGCTTGTGGTGTCCCTGTAATTGCTTATGCTAGAGGAGGCCCAGCAGAAATAGTTCGAGATGGAGAAACAGGTTTTTTAGTCAAGCCAGACAGCGTAGCAGGTTTAGTAGAAGCAATTAATAAAATAAATCAGATCGATCGTTTTTGTTGTCGTCAACAAGCAGAAACAGAATATTCTCTACAAGCCTTAGGAGAACGCTTTGAAGCTTGGTTTCAGAGGATTCTAAGGAGATAACAATTACTCACTGATAATTAATTACTTATTATTTAACCTCGAAATATTAAATTAGGTGACGTTACAAATCTTTACCGCATTCCAATAGTAGTGTAAACTACCCCAGGAAAGGTATATTCAATCTAATAAGGAGCAAACATAAATGCAGTCGGCTCAGACGCTGCGAACAGTACCAAAAGAGTTTCTTAAACCTCCTGGTGGTATAAACCCTAACGTATTAATGTTTATAGCAGCACTGATGCTGATCTTCTCATCAACTTGGGGTTATTTTGGTGGAGTTCTTCCAGGCTGGTGTTGTTTTTTGGCTAATGTTCTCGCATTACATCTATCAGGAACAGTAATTCACGATGCCTCTCATAACAGTGCCCACAGCAATCCTATTCTCAATGCTGTTTTAGGACATGGTAGTGCTTTAATGTTGGGTTTTGCTTTTCCTGTATTTACCAGAGTCCATCTTCAGCACCATGCTCATGTCAACGATCCAGAAAATGACCCAGATCACTTTGTTTCTACTGGTGGTCCTTTATGGCTTATTGCTGCTCGTTTCTTCTACCATGAGATATTTTTCTTTAAAAGACGTTTATGGCGTAAATATGAGCTATTAGAGTGGTTTCTAAGTCGATTATTTGTAGTAGTCCTAATTATGCTCGGAATCCACTATGGTTTTATTGGTTATATTATGAATTTTTGGTTTGTACCAGCTTTAGTTGTAGGAATTGCTTTAGGCTTATTTTTTGATTATTTACCCCATCGCCCTTTTAAAGAGCGCGATCGCTGGAAAAATGCTAGGGTATATCCTGGTCCCATTGTTAACTTGTTGATACTCGGACAGAATTATCATTTAGTTCACCATCTTTGGCCGTCCATTCCTTGGTATAAATATCAACCAGCCTATTATGCAACTAAACCTCTTCTAGATGCTAAAGGTTGCGATCAGTCTTTAGGTTTACTAGAGTGGAGAAATTTTGGTAATTTTCTCTATGATATTTTTCTAGGTATTCGTTTTCATGGGCATAAGGATCATAAGCAATCAACTGTTGACGAATAATAAATTTAACAAGAGCTATTAGCTATTAGCTGTTAGCTCTTAGCTTTTTGGATTCAAGTCACGGATAATAGCTATTTATCCCTAAGCAAGATTTAAAGGATGGTTGATTGTTTCTACCAGTTAAAATTTCATCCTTATCAGCGTCCATTTTGTCACCCTCTGTATACCAGTCATGGTGTTTGGCGAGTGCGCGAAGGCATTATTGTTGAAATCAATGATGCTATGAACCGTCTAGGGAGAGGGGAAATTGCTCCTCTTCCTTGGTTTGGTTCAGAAACTATAGCAGAAGCATTACAATTTTGTAGGCAACTAGGAAATGCTGTAAATAAGGTAGATATTATTCATATCCCTGATAACTTACCTGCTTGTCAGTTTGCTTTTGAGTCTGCGTTAACAGATTTAGAAAATTACTCTACAACAAAAACAAAATATCCATCTCTTAATTATGCTTATCTACTACCCGCAGGAGATGATGCTTTAACTGCTTGGCAAACTCTCACAAAGCAAAATGATTATAGTGACAATAGAATTACCTTTAAATGGAAAATTGGGGTTCAATCTCTAACTAAAGAAATTAGGATCGGGAAAAAATTATTACAACTTTTACCAACTAAAGCAAAGTTACGATTGGATGCTAATGGCGGTTTAACTATTCAGAAAGCTGAGGAATGGTTAAAATTAGCAGCGCAAACTGACAAAATAGAATTTATTGAACAGCCTTTACCTCCTCAGCAATTTACCCAGATGCTAACTTTGAGTAAAGATTACTCTACACCCCTAGCTTTAGATGAATCAGTAGCTAATCTTAATCAGCTAGAAAAATGTGTCCAGAAAGGTTGGGAAGGCATTTTTGTGATTAAACCGGCGATCGCTGGTAAACCCAGTCGTTTACGTCAATTTTGTCAGCAATACTCTCTAGATTTAGTATTTTCTTCCGTATTTGAAACGGAAATTGGTCGTCAAGCAGCCTTAGAATTAGCAGCAGAATTAGGCAATCCTAATCGTGCCGTTGGTTTTGGTATTGATAGTTGGTTCAAGAATTAGTAGGTAAGTGTAATTAAGTTTAAGATGAGAGGAAGCAGAGGAAGCAGAGGTGCAGAGGGGTAGATAAGTTTCTTAGTTTACAACTAACTACTCACTAGTTAAACGAAGCAAAGCAAAGCTAAACACTAATAAAATTGTCAGTAATATCTGTACTGACATTAACTAAAGTAACTAATAAGTCTGTATTTAAGAAAATTTCTGTATTTAAACCAGTCTGATTAACCGTTAAAGAATTCGATTCTAAACCATCAGCTAATCCCAGAAAATCAAGATTATCTTCAAAATCATAGATCATATTATTTGTATCGCCCGCCCTTAAAATAAAAGTATCTTTGCCATCATTACCGAAAAGGCGATCGCTACCTGTTTCACCATCAAGTAAATCATCTCCAGCACCACCAACGATAATATCTATACCTGCACCACCAACAAGAGTGTCATTATCATCATTACCATAAAGGGTATCATTGCCATTAGCACCAGAGATGCTATCACTTCCGACTCCTCCTTGCATAAAGTCGTCATTTTCACCACCATTAATAATGTCGTTACCACCTTCACCATGAAGTCGATCGCGACCAGCTAACCCATCGATCGTATCGTGTCTATCATCAGCGAAAAAAGTATCGTTACTATTGCTACCAACATAATCATTAAAGATGGCATCATACGCATTAATTAATCCCACACCAGTAAGATTATCAAAGCCCAATGTACTAATATCTGTTGCCGTTGATTCTAGCCGTTCATAAATTTGTTCTGGAGTGAAATCAGGATTAGCTTGCTTAATCAAAGCTGCTACGCCTGCTGCATGGGGTGCTGCTGCGGAAGTCCCAAAAAAGTTGGGAAACCCAGTACTATCAAAATCTCCACTACCAAAAAAAGTAGTATCAGTGCCATCAATAGAAGTAATATCAGGTTTTTGGCGAATTTCTGGTTCAGCTTTGGGTGTACCATCTGCTTCAAATAAAATAGTAGTTGGTCCAGCAGAAGTAAAAGGTTCGGGATTATTCAAATTGTTATAACGAACTGCACCCACAGCAAAAGCATTTGTTGCTGCTGCATGACCAAAAATAGTTGAACTATCGGTTCTATGTTCTTGATAGATATTAGCAGGGTTGTAACCTAAGTCAAAAGGTATATATTTAATCCGCCCAGGTGCTACTCCATCAGCTAGGGTAATTACAACCTCAAACTCTGTTTGGGTTGTATCGTTTTTAAACAGGAAAAACTCTGATGGAGTTTGACTAACGATATTATCATCAGCAGAACCAGCAACTACAGAATTATCAGTAGGATTTAGGAGAAAAATATCTAAATCGGTATCTACACCATCAGTAGTATAGAAAGGATCGTCCCATTGTAGAGATATTCTAACTTGTCCATTTTGAGGAATAGTAATGGTTTGGCGAGTATCAACTCCTGTAGTGTGGTCAAAATCATAAAATTGACTGCTAAATACTTCCTCGCTATCTGATGTAAAGTTAATCTCAGTAGATTCATAAGCAATATCGGCACTATTCCCTGCGGACGAAAAATAGGCAACACCATAATTATTAACAACATCATCAACAGCTTGACTAACTATTCCATCTTGAAAAAAGGGAGCAGTTAAATAGCCAACATCATCAACAATTATGTCTGCACCAGCTTCAGCAAGAGCGTATATATTATCAGCAAAACCTTGTTGACCAGTAAATGCCGTAGCAAATAATAGGTCAGCACCAGGAGCAATATCATGAATTAGCTGTAACATAGCTCGACCTTCATCACTACCACCTGATGATAAATCTTGAATTACTGTTACTCCTTCTGCTGGTAAATCTCCTGAGAGAATATCATCGTTAGCTCCACCTAAATTGTTGTAACTATCACTGAGAACTCCAATTTTTATGCCTGTACCATCAAAACTTGTAGGCAGGGCATTTCTTACTAGATCTGCATCAAGAGCAGAATCAGCTTGACTAGTTGCCGAGCCAACATAAGTTATTATTTGGTCTGTAGTTTCTAAATTTGGAGCTAATTCATGAAAATCTCGATCGATATTTTTTAAATCAATTCTAGTAGCAAGTATATCTGTATTTTTATCAGTTGAGAATATTGATTTGTTATTTTTGGAAAGATATTTTTCTGTATAATTTGTAGATATTTGATTTGAATTGACTGATTTTCGTTGTCTTTCAAGGGAATAGTCATCAAATTCAAAACTATTCCTTTTAAATTCATTGATTGAATGTAATTCATATTTTGATTTAATCTTATTGTCGATAGGGTTATTTTGTTTGAAGTTAATATAATTCATTGTTAATTTTTTATGAAATATTAATACCGATTTATGCTCGAGGGATTTTAAAAATAATTAAAAAAATATTAAAGGATGTTTATTCTATTAAAAATATTTAAAGTTATTATTAGCCAGAGTGATAACACCCAAAAAAAATTATTTGAGAAAAGTTAGATATTTCTGCTTATAAATAAAAACAAAAAAATGATATTTAAACTGAATAAAATATGTTGCTAATATTAAGAGAAAATAATAATCCGTAAAATTAGCGATCGATTCAGGGATATTACGGTTATCTTCTACTCCTTCCTCTATTTAAAATCAGGGAAATATTCACATCTTTTGTGATAGCAGTACAGGTAAAGATTAGGACATCACATTAAA
>JASJDI010000299.1 GCA_030065155.1 Xenococcaceae cyanobacterium MO_188.B29 | reverse complement strand
CGTTAAAGTAAACGTTAGCTAATCTTCTCGGTTTATTAACTTATTAGCTAGATATATGACTAGTAAGGCGTGACATAGCCCACCTTACTAGCAATAAATCTTAAGGAGGTGAAAGCAATTAATGGCAGCAACTGATTTTAAAGACTACTATCAAATTTTAGGAGTCAGTAAAACAGCAACGCCTGAAGAAATCAAAAAAGCCTATCGCAAATTAGCTAGAAAATATCACCCCGATCTCAACCCAGGAGATAAAACTGCTGAACAGCGTTTTAAAGAAATTAACGAAGCGCAAGAGGTGCTATCTGACCCAGAAAAACGGTCTAAATACGATCGATTCGGTCAGTATTGGCAACAAGCTGCTGCTGGAACACCATCTTCTGGGGCGGGATTTGGCGCAGAAGGTTTCGAGTTCAGTCAATATGGAAGTTTTGACGATTTTATTAACGAACTTTTAGGACGCTTTGGCGGTACGGCTGGTTCTGACTCTTCAGGACGAAGAGTTTACACTTATCGTACTTCCACTACTAGTCCAGGTACTAGGGGATTTGGTGGTTTTGAAGATATATTTGGCAGTAGCGGTGTCCAAGATATTCCTGCATCTGATACAGAAGCTGCTATTACCCTTCCCTTCTCGGAAGCTTTTCACGGTACGCAAAAACGCTTGCAACTCGATGGTGAAACCATTAAGGTGAGGATTCCTCCAGGGGCAAAACCAGGTAGTCGTATTCGCATTAAAGGAAAAGGACAAATCAGTCCTTTCAGTCAACAGCGGGGAGATTTGTATCTCACTATCGATTTGCAACCCCATCCCCTATTTAAGTTTGAAGGGGACAATATTATCTGTGAAGTTCCTGTCACTCCAGAGGAAGCAGCTTTAGGAACAGAGATTAAAATTCCCACTCCCGACGGTAGTGTAACTATGAAAGTACCTCCAGGAGTAGATTCGGGACAATCTCTACGCTTGCGGGGTAAAGGCTGGCGAGATGCTAAAGGCAAATGCAGTGACCAAATTGTCAAACTGAAAATTGTTACCCCTAAAGAATTAACCACCCAAGAACGAGAATGTTACGAAAAACTCCGTCAAGCTAGTAGTTTTAATCCCCGTCGTAGCATAGAGGAGGTAAGATTATGAAGTCGATGAGTTTATCTCGCGTAGTAGTTTCTAGAACAGGGGAACGTCTGATTACTTTTCAGCAAGCTGCTTACTTAACCCAAACTTCGGTAGTTATTTATATTTTTCTAGTAAACGAATTGACAAAATAATCTCGGCTAAAGTGCGTTGAAAGGCATAATACCAACCAGCCCAACCATCAAAAATTCCTCTTTTAAGCACTAAACAGTAGAAAAAAACCACAAAAGGAGCGAATATTTTTTGTTGTCTAATTTGATCGCTTAAACTTAATTCTGTCGAGGGTGTATCGCGTAATTTTTTTGCTTCAATAATCATGTAACGATCTTGCGCCCATAACCAGCGAGTAAAAGACTTGCGATCGTCATGGAGAATATAACTAGTTAGCATTGCAGACTTCCCATCTACTTTGAGTAATTGGGTATGCCCATCATCAATATAAATAGCTTTTTGTCTTCTAAATAAAACTTGACGAGGAGGAAGAATAGAGCCTCTTAGGGGTTTGCCAAAAACACAATATTTAAAGCGAGCAAAGTAGCCATCACTAGAACTTTCTGGCAATAAATTGCTAATTTCGGCGATTAATTCCTCAGTCAGAACATAATCTGCATCTAACGATAGTACCCACTCAGTCTTGATTTGTTCTAACCCATAGTTCCACTGATTAGTATGAGAATCAAATTCCCTTTGTAATATTTCTATTTGCGGATAAGTTGGCAAAATTTCTAGAGTATTGTCTGTGCTGTAACTGTCAATAACAATTATGGTTTTTGCCCAAGTAAGTTTTTGTAGAGTACGTTCTATATTTGGGGCTTCATTAAACGTAAGAATTAAGGGGGTTATTTTTTCAAGCATTAGACAACCACATAAATACAGTAATTACTCTTTTTCATTGTTTAGCGAACAAGAACATAACATTGATTTCCAAAAATAAGGAATTCTACCTGCAAAATCAAACTTTAAATCTGTAAAACCTTCCGATTGCAAAATACTACTGAGCGTTTTGACTGAAAAAAACTTGACGTGACCACCGTCCCAAAGAGTTGTAAAATGGCGATCCATTTTTCCAGTAAGTGAGAGTGCCAGATTTTTCCAATACCCATGATAAGGAGTAGTAACAATTAAATGACCACCAAGTTTTATACACTGGCGAGCATATTTAACTAATTCTCTTGGATAATATAAATGCTCAATAACCTCAGCAGAAATAACGATATCAAAAGATTTTTCTAGCTCTTCAGGAACAGAATCATAAATGCTTCCTTGAATAAAATGACAATTAGGAAAGTTTTGACGAGCAAAATGAATACCCGATTCTGATTGTTCTATACCAGTTACCTTATAGCCTTGCTGTGCAATTAAATTTGTCAAATTACCATTGCCACAACCAAGATCTAAAATCCGCAGTTTCTTCTGGTTATAATTTTCAAATCGAGATAGCATTCCCAGCAGTGAAGCAAATAAATAACTATGATGATGCATGGGATCGCTATTGACATAAGAATATTTGTACTGACTCAGAAGAGAATTCATGACTTTTAATCCTTGTATTTAAGAATAAACAGGTATAGGTTTTTGCTGAAGGACGGCATTATAGATATTTAGTAGTTTTAGAGCAGTATGCTCCCAGGTATAATGCTCAAAGATGAACTGGCGAGCGCGATCGCCCATCAGTTTGGTTTGTTCTGGATTTTGTAAACAATTTCTCAATGCAGTGGCAATTTCTTCCTTATCAATATTAACTACATGGGCTGCACCAGCCTGGGCTGCCTCAGGAAAGTTACATCCTGTAGTGATTACAGCAGCTAATCCCGATGCCATACCTTCTAGTACTGACATACTAAAACCTTCAGAATAGGAAGGAGCAACATAAATACTGGCAGCAGCAAGGGCGGAATATTTTAATTCTCCTGTTAGCATTCCTGTAAAAGTGACTGCCTCCAAACAACCAGCTTTAGTAAAATAATTCTTAGCAGTGGGTAGAAAACCGATATTATCAGGGCCTGCAATCACTAAATGAGTTTGGGGAAATTGTTGATATATCTGACTAAAAGCATTTGATAGTAAATCTAAACCTTTTTTGGGATCGACTCTGCCTAAAAACAGAATGAGATTTTTATGACGAGTGTGAGGAAACTGCTGCCAAAATAGTTCTGGACTAGGTAAAGACTCAAAGTCTTGACGATGAACTCCATTGGGAACAATAACTAAAGGAGACTTTAAGTTAAGAATTTTAGTTCTTTCTGCTTCTGTAGAAGCCAACATCTGGATAACCTTAGCTCGATCGAGGGCTGGTTTTTCTAGTAACTGGTAGTAAAAGCGTTTTTTCCAAGCCTTATAAGATAATGCCCAAGGTTCTAGCATTCCTCTAGGAGTAACAATATAGGGAATTTGATATCGTCGACAAGCCCAGTAAGCAGGCAAAATAGTATAGGAAAAAATGGCATTGGTATGAACTAAATCATAATCTCGGACGTGCTGAAATAGCCATTTAGTCAGAGAAAAGCTGATTTTATAATCACTGATATTCCAGTAAGGAAAGTATTGTAAGCGATAAGATTTTTCTTCGATCCAAGTAAAAAGAGGAACATCTAGCTGTTGAGTACCATTGGCATTAGTAGTAATTAGATCGACACTCACTCCCAGTTTGCCTACAGATTGAGCTAATTCAATTACACTTTTAGAAGGGCCACCATAAACCGAGCCTAAAGCGGGAATAACAAATAGTATCTTCATTTATTTAGAAGCCATAGCATATTTAACTGCTTGGGTTAAACCTTGAGCAAAGTATTCAGGAGAAAAGTTTTGAATATGTTCTAAAGCAGCTTGTCCCATTTTTTGTCGATCGACATTTTCAGAACTAATCTGTAACATCAGGTTAGTGAGTTGCTGAGAATTGTGAGGATCGAAACCAAAACCATTAACCCCTTCAATAACTAAATCTTCAAAACAACCACAACGATTAGAAACCAGCACTGGTAAACCAGCAGCCATCGCTTCATTGACCACTAATCCCCATTGTTCTGTAGTGCTAGCATGAATAAAACAACCAGCATGAGCAAAATAGGGGAGTAACTCTTCTTGTTGTAAAAATCCTGGTAGATGGACTTTATGTTGCAAGTTTAACTGAGCAATTTTGGCTTCTATTTGCGGGCGTAATTCTCCATCACCACAAAGAACTAAATCCCAAGCTCGATCGCCTAATTTTTGACAATATGTTGCATAAGTTGTCAACAGAAATAAAAGATTTTTTTTAGTGATAAAACGATTAACTGTAAGAAAATAGGGTCGATTAATTAGATTGGGGAGATGTTGCAGATTACTAGGAGAAAATATATTATTACCAACTACATCGTATCCCGAAAAAATCGCCTCTGCTCTCATTCCTAGTTTCTCTAAATATTTTTGATGAGGTTTTCCTCCTACTAAAGCTGCCTGATAAAGTTGAATTATTTTGCTTTTGAATTTTTCTTGCCACCAAGAACGATTAGCATCATCTTCCTTTGATTCCGAAAATAAAATAGTTTGCTTTTTATGCCACAAACTCCATAGCAAAGAAGCCAACATTGTTGGTCTAGCATAACCAGAAATAGCCACAATATCTGGTTTTATTTGGTCAAGTGTCGCTATTAATTTTTTTACTAGTATAGTACCTTTAGTTTGCTCTAGCTTTTGGTCTTGAATAACAGAAATAATTGAATGAGAGAATAAATTTATTTCTGTCTCCCAAGGATATTCTATTTCTTGTCTTGCCAATTCAATGCCAACTGCTTGCCAACCTAGTTGATGACAATATTTCTGAAAACTACCAAAACGGGCTAAATGATAAGGGCCAAAATTAGCAAATAAGACAGCAACTTTCATGATTTAAAAACTTTTTAGTTCAGGAAAAATAAAGTTAAATAATAAAAGACTAATGACTAATAACAATAAACATAATAATTTTCAAAATTCAACTAAAACTGCTATCTTGTTCTCTGCTTTCACTAAAATCTTTCATTTAATTGAGGTCTTCTATAATAAGTAATACGGCGAGGTTTAACTCTAGCGTAATAAATAGACAAGCTTACAAATATGAATTGGAATACAGCTTCTTGTAGAAATCTGCCTGTACCATGGGTTATTCCCACCATAGCTGGACTAATTAAGCCTATATACAGGAGTATGCTATAGGTACTTTTGTGATAGTTAGACGAAATCCAAAGAGTTTTAAATAGAAATGCCATAAGAGCAAAAACTAAACAGCCGAAGTAGTCAAATTCGACAAAACTATCACCAATTCCTGTAAAAGTAGTACCAGTCTGAACATTGTAATTATATAAATATCTTAGGTAATGCTTTGCTCCCCAATTAAACTGCAAAGCTCTCTTAAGTCCATGACCGAAAATTTGCCCAGGAAAATATTGAAATACCAGATTATCCCAATAACCAGTTCCGTAGCCATATCTTCCCGTAGCAACAGAAGCATCCATAGATAAAGCTGCATTTTTTAGTTCTAAAACTTTTCCCTGCATTAATGTATCCATTGATTCCTGAGAAGTCGATATCACTGTATCCCATTGATTAGTAGCAATATGTCCCCAAAACTCTCCTCTTAGGTGTCCTAATGCCGGAACTAAATAAATACCAGAAAATGCTAATATCAACAAGACTAATCTTGGAACAGTAAAACGCCTTGCAAACCATAAAGAAATACCAACAATTAGAACAAATGTAATTGTATTTTGTCTTCTTCCTGCTATTAAAATAGAGCTTAAAATAGGATAAGCAGTAATTAGTGTATAGAGAATATATTTAAGCTTAGGAGTTTTTAAAGTTTGTCTCAAAAAAATAGCCAAAGCAATATATAAAACTTTCGTAAAAAATACATAAATAGTAGCTCGACCACTCCAGTTTCCATTAAATGAGGTTTCGATGGTGACACGAGAAAGTAAAAAATTAAAAAAGTGACCAATAACCATTAAAGCAACTCCTGCGTGTAATAGTTTTTGCTCATCAATTTCTATATTTAACTTTGCCAGTAGTTTAGAATCTGGAGTAAAATGATATCCAACCCAACACATAGCAGCACACAAACAAGCCATCAAGAATACTCTTGCTAAAGCCTGATCGCTGACTTCTCCTTGATTATTAATAAGAGCAAAAGCTTGAGGAACAATGAAAATCAGGAATGTTGCTCCCATAAAAAAGGGATATTGATAAGCTCTTTCCAAGCGCATCAATCCCCATCCAAGTAGACACAAACTGATGATTAAAAACAAAGAAAAATAGAATTCTGCCATTAGCAACTTTGAACTTAGTACTGGTGAATAACCAAAGTATTTTCCTGACTAATAATTTAGGTTAGGTTATAAGCTTCAGTAATTTTAGCCAAGTACATATTATTCCAATTTTTTTTAACAGTTCAACTTTGCCATAGCCTCAGTAAACGCAACATCAGTATTTTTCCGTATCTTTAAAAATAACTTGTTATTTTGAAGCTTGAAACAATTATATTTATGACAATATTGATATTAGTATTAATCGCACATTGCCTAATCTCAAGCTTATCTCGATCGCTATTGCTTATCTGTTTGTAATAATTTTTTATAAATCAATTCTAAACTCAAATCCATGCTGAGAAAAACCTAATCTTTGATAGAGTTCATGAACTTTAGGTCTAGAAGTACGGCTGGTAGCAATGAGTTTATAACAATTTGATTCTGTGGCTATCTCAATTACTTTTGTGACTAATTCTGAACCAATACCTTTGCCTCTATAGGATTCATCTATATATACATCTTCCATTAAAGCAAATGGTCGATCGTGCAAATCATTATGCATTAGATAGATATAGGCGCGTCCGACTTCAAAATCATTATCCATGATAGAAATGCGAATACCTTTTGCCTCAACATCTTTTTGATCAAAGTTCATTTACTTTGTATTTAGGTATTAATGTGACTCCACTATTATTGACTTTATTGCCGATTGTTTTAAGGCGATCGCTAGGATATGCAAACTATATATTATTGCAGCCTGTATATTATATATTATTTAGGTATTAACTCGATCCCATCGTAAAGTTGTTAAGTCTAAAGTATACTCTAGTAAGTTTTCTGCATACTCTTTTTGCTCACTCACTATTTGCCAAATTTTACCGCCAGTAACATATATTTTGGATGGTTCTTGATAATAGGCTTTGTGAGAACTAATCCAGCCTGGTTTTTCTCCAGTAGTTTCAACTTTTTCTATTTTGAATGATTGCCAGTTTAGTCGATAGACTGGTGTTTCCTGATTGATTCTTTCCTCGATGTAGCCTAAATTACCGATGATATAGATATATTCTCCAACTAAGGTGGCGGAGTGAAAGTCCGTTGGCGGAAAAATATCTTTTGGATAACCTAAAATTTGGAAATTGCCATCACCTTGATGAACTACTACATCGTTATAAATACAAAAATCAGGATCGTAGTAGTCTTCGTGTTCGCCAGCAATTTCGACAATTCTTCCATCTGGCAATTCTGTAATTGTTCTGCCAAATCGATCGTAACACCATACTGGTTTATCCCAATTATCTGCATCATTGAAAGTATCTTTTGCTTTCC
>JASJDI010000298.1 GCA_030065155.1 Xenococcaceae cyanobacterium MO_188.B29 | reverse complement strand
GCTGATGATTTTACCAGTTATCTCGCTCTCTGGGAAGTCTTTCCTTACTCTCTCGCTCTAACTGGCTGCCTGGTCTCCCTGTCCTCATTTTTTCCGCCAATTCTCCTGGACTTATTGAGAAGGTTCTTGGTGAGCGTTCTTGAACGAGTCGCTCATGGTGAAGCACTCTCTTTGGTGAGGCAGCATTGTTGCTGCTTTAGAGTATTGAAGATTTTGTTCTTTTCATGATGCTAGCAATTAATTGTCTTTTTCTTTGCCGACTTTTTCTTAAGCTTTTTCTTGTTCTTTGATGCGATTCTCCTAATTCTTCGGGAAATAAATAAAATAGGAAAAAATCTAGCGTCTCTGGCTTGATATATCCTTTTAACACCGCTAAAGTTCCAAATTTCAAATTACTAACTTCTTGTTCGGCTAGAACTTTCTTAATCTCTTTCTCTTCTATTAATCCCGCTCTTTCTAGATAATACCCTAGGGCTTTTCTCTCCTTAAGTGCAATTAATTTTGACCAATCCTGGACAAAAAAATCACTGGTCTTTTGTCTCACCCATCCTTGTAGTGCTAAAATCTCTCCTAAGCTCAAATCTGGATACTCTATTTGATATCTTAATGCTCTCTCTATTTGCTCCGCAGATACTAAGTTAGCCTCTCTCAGCAATACTCCCAGGCTTTTTGGTTTGTATATTTGCGGTAGACAATTCTTTCTGATATATTTTTCTACTTTAGACATAATTAGAGGCGTTTTAAAGCAACCATTTCTAGATTTCCTAACTATCCAAAAATTCTTAATATATTTCTTCCAGTCTAAATTATTTTAGATTAGCAACTTACCTACTTAGATCAAGACTGAATGTGATTTTAAATCTTGAGAGCAAAATTGAGAGCTTACATTCTAGAATTTTTGGCTCATTCTTGAAAAGTAAGTAGCTTTCCTTCTTTGATCTCTAGTTTACCAAGATAGAGTAATCAGGAGTAGGATTTAGAGGACAGCTAAAAAGATATTTGCCTGGTTTGAGGGTGATTTCGTAGTCTTTTGTTACACCTTGAGTTATGCCTCCACCACTTACTTTAGGCAAACTCACTTGCTTGAGTCCTTCTCCTCGAAGGTAAAAACCTAGTGGGTATGGCACATTCTTATTTTGCACTCGAAAAATATATTTTCCTGGTTTCAATGCCAACGGCTTAAATTCTTTTGTTCTCATAGCTATTGTTTCGGAGTTGATTTTTTGACAGTCCGATGCTTCTTGAGGTTGATATTGGTAGTCTTGAGCTTCCACTTCTAAAAACTGACAACCTACTTGCGTCAAGTCAATCACTGTTGCTTGAGATTGACTTGAACTTGAGGGCTGTTTATCTGAGTCAGTTGCTACTCGATCGCCTGTGGCACAAGCAGCTAGACTAATTATTAGCCCAATACCGACCATACTCTGAGCAATGATACCCATTTGATTCAACTTGCCTTGATTATTTTAGCTACTATTACAGTCTTGAATTCTAACCGAAAAAAACAGGAGCAGTAAGCTTATCTTCATTTAAATTATATGGTGAAGATAGCAGAGGAGCAGGGGAGCAAGGTTGAACGTTTTCCGAGCAAATTTTAAATAATGCCAATTAAATGCGTCTTAGCTTAGTATCAATATCTATGTTGCTTGACATGGCAAAAAAAATTTGTTTAGGACAATTTCCGACAGATAAATATTGAAATATTGGTGTTTGCGACAAGTAAAATGTGAATAAAACCGTGAAACAAGAGACTAAAAATATGGTATTGATGCAAGTATAATGCTTACACAGAGATCTTTGTAGGATATTTGTTGCGCGACACTAATGTGTTAAATGCCGACAGTTAATTATTTGAATGTACAGATTTAGCAGTCGGGCGATCGCTCTTGAGCAAGAAAGATTTCTCAAATGCGATCGCGAAGGGATCTGCTCCGCAGCCCGCGCAGCGACTGCTTCACCGCTCGCGATCGTCTTATCAAAAAATTTACCTGAAAAAATACCTGAATTTTTCCCCTTTTACTAAACAAAAACAAGAGGGACAATACAAGGGAAATATATCTAAATTCTTAATTTGTTTAATAATACTTTACTTGTGTTGCTCAAATTACCCAAAAATCAGCGAGGTTGATACTGCACAATCAAGGAAAGCCATAAAATTCATAGTTGCACATCGGCAGATTTTAAATCAAGAAGACCAATAAATTTTATAAGTAAAAAAAAATGGATAACCCAGAAAGATTAAATCTGATGGAAACTCTGCTAAAATCAGGGGATATTGTCAACTCCCGTTATCGCATATTACAAAAATTAGGTCATGGTGGTTTTGGTCGTACCTATTTAGCAGAAGATAGCAATCGTTTTAACGAATATTGCGTTCTTAAAGAATTTGCTCCTCAACTTCAAGGCTCATTTGCTCTGACAAAAGCACAAGAATTGTTTGAAAGGGAAGCAGGAATTCTCTATCGGTTGCAGCATCCACAAATACCTCAATTTCGTGAATTATTTAAGTATAAAAATGAAGATGAGGGACACTTATTTTTAGTCCAAGACTATGTAGAAGGTCAAACTTATCAAAATCTCTATAATAAATGTATCCAAGAAGAAAAAAGATTTAGTGAAGCAGAAATAAATCAGTTACTCTGCCAACTTTTACCTGTTTTAGAATATATTCATTCCATGGGAGTAATTCACCGCGATATTTCCCCTGATAATATAATTCTACGCAGCGAAGACGAAATGCCGATGTTAATTGACTTTGGCAGTATTAAGGAGGTGGCAACCAAGGCACAATCTCACTTACTTGAGGAAACTTCAGGTGCAGCAATTCCACCTCTGTTCGGTACCATAATAGGCAAGATTGGCTATGCTCCACCAGAGCAGATGGAGAGAGGAATTGTTTTTGCTCACAGTGATTTGTATGCTTTAGCTGCAACGGCAGTAGTCTTGCTAACTGGCAAAGAACCACGAAAATTAATTAATCCCAATAATTATGAGTGGAATTGGCAAGAGGAAGTAAGTGTTAGTCCTAAGTTGGAATGGATATTAACCACTATGTTATCTCCCAATCCCAGCGATCGTTTTGGTAGTGCGACGGAAGTACGGAAAACGCTTGAGGATATTTCTATCTCTATTCCTGAAGATAGAAGCAATCTTCCTACTACAGAGATGTTAAGCATTACAGATCGACCTGTGAGTGAGGAATCTATACTTAGTAAAATTCAGATTTTTTCTCTCTTAAAACCCAAGTTTTTACTTTTTGCTATTTTGATGGGCAGTATATTGCTAGGAAGCTTTTGGTGGTGGAGAAATAAAGATTTAACTCAGGTTTCCCAAAATCCTCCTACCTCTGACAATTCTGCTCAGAGTAAATCCTCATTGTCTCAAAGATTTAGTCAAGGAGAAAAGCTCTTAATCTCTCAACCAACAACACTAGAAAAAGAGTTAGCTGTAACTGCATTTAGACAGAGAGATTACCACAATGCCGAATCATTATTCTCAGCCTCTCTTAAACAGAATACTAATGATCCAGAAGCTTTAATTTATCTTAATAATGCTCGCATTGGTGCAGAAAAATCTTATATCATAGCGGTTTCTATTCCGATTGGCTCTGATCTTAATGGAGCTAAGGAAATGCTGCGGGGTGTTGCTCAAGCTCAAAATCAAGTAAATCAAGCAGGAGGAATTAAGGGAATTCCTCTCAAAGTCCAAATTATCAATGATGATAATAACCCAGAAGTAGCTAAACAAGTGGCGCAAACTTTGAGTGATAATCCAGAGATTTTAGGAGTAATTGGTCATTATGCTAGTAATGTTACTTTAGCTACAGCCTCAATTTATCAATCTGGTGAATTGGTAACAATTTCGCCCATTAGCACCTCGGTTAAGATCTCTAAGTTAAGTCCTTATCTATTTCGCACTGTTCCTAGTGATTATATCGCTGGCAGAGGTTTAGCCGAATATATGCTTGAAGAGATGAAGCAGCAAAAGGTAGTAGTCTTCTATAATTCCCAAAGCAACTATAGTCAGTCTCTCAAATCGGAGTTTGTTACTGCTGTTGCCTTGGGAGGAGGATATATAGTTGGTGAATTTGACTTATCTAATGCTAATTTTAGTGCTGTCAATAGCTTGAAACAAGCGATGGATAAAGGGGCAGAAGTGTTAATGTTAGCAGCTAATACTGGCACTCTTGACAAAGCTTTGCAAGTTATTCAGGTTAATGATCGACAACTCGGTTTGTTGGGAGGAGATGATGTCTATACTCGGAAAACTTTAGAAATCGCGGGAGAATTAGCTGAAGATATGGTGTTAGCCATTCCCTGGCACATTCAAAGCAACTCAGATGACGAATTTTCCCAAGTTGCTCGAAAACTTTGGGGAGGAGATGTCAACTGGCGCACAGCCATGGCTTACGATGCGACTACTGCTTTAATTGCTGCGATTGATCGCAGTCCCAGCAGAATTGGAGTACAAGAAGTCCTCTCTAATCATAATTTTTCTACGCCTGGTGCTAACAGCCAGATTCGCTTTTCTCCTTCAGGCGATCGTATTCAGGGCATTGAGTTAGTTAAGATTCAAGCAAGTAATCGTAATTCTTTCGATTACGAGTTTGCGCCTATTACTAATAAGTAATAAGGGCATTGGTGAGTGCGTAATGCTCTGACTGTGTTGGATTAGGTGATTACTGTTGACTACTAACTACTAACTGAAAATATATTAATCAAAATTAAATTATTGTTATGTATGAAGATACTTCTTGAATGAGCTTCTTTCTCGATAAAAATACCTGACAATACCTGAAAATACCTGACTTTATCCCCTGGAATTAACCATAATCTACTCACATGAAACAAAAAAATCGAGCGATCGATGACTTTGTCTATGAAGTCCTGACAACGGAAACCCATCTTACTATTGCAGCGATGCAGGGGAATGCTGCTGCTGGTGGGGTAATGATGGCATTGGCTGCCGATCGAGTGTATGCCCGTACAGGAATTGTCTTAAATCCTCACTACAAGCATATGGGACTTTATGGCTCGGGGTACTGGACTTACTCGCTCCCTCGTCGAGTAGGTCAAGATATAGCTCAAAAACTCACAGAGACATGTCTGCCCATAGGAACCCAATGTGCAAAGCAAATTAACCTTATTGATGACCATTTTGCCGAAACCCCTGCCGAATTCTGTAAATATGTGGAGCAAAAAGCAGAACAAATAGTTCAGAGTGAAAACATTGGTCAAATTCTACAACTGAAGAACAAGCGTCGCTTCCTAGATGAGCGATATAAGTTGTTAGAGGAGTATCGTCGAGAAGAACTAGAACAAATGAAGCAAAACTTTGCTAGTTCTGATTACGCAACGGCTCGTCACGACTTTGTTTATAAGGTTAGTCCTACTGAAACACCACGGCATCTGGCTAAGCATCGCCATAGCTCTGAGGAAGTCTGTCTTTGTAAGGTGTTTACGCCTCAATAAGTCTTTCTTGGCATTTTAGAGATCGCAATCTTGACAACTGTTCGATCGCTAATCACAAGCTACAAATTTAATTTTGTTCGAGAACCGATCATGTCAATTTGGTTATTAATACTGCAAAATATTTTTCCTGAAGCGATCGCTGCTCTACTAACAGTAGCCAGCGTGACAGAAAAGAGCGAATTTTCTTCGGGTTTTTGGCTGTTTTTAGCTTATTCAATACTACTGAGATTAGTTTGGAATAGCTCGATTTTAATTCATGGACTAGGGCATACTCTGGCGATCGCTATAGTCGATCGACGAGTATCTGCTCTAAACCTGACCAATATTCTGGAAAATAGAAGCTTTTCTGCTATTTTAAAGTCTTTACTTCCTTTTAATAACCTATTTATTCCTTTATTTGCTAATCAAACTATTCCTTGGCTAGCAGCAGGTAATTCTACTTGCTGGCGCATACGAGTCAAAGCTTTGGGTGGTATAGTCTTTAATCTTTTGGCGATCGCTATTGTTGTTAATCTCGATCGTTTTCTACTCCTAGATAATTATGCTAGTTCTTTAGCTTTTTTAAGCCCAACCTTTATTATTGCTAATTTGCTAATTGCCATCTGTTCTCTCTCAGACATTACTGCTTTTGTAACAGGAATAGCAGATTGTTTTTATTGTGGTAATTTTGGCTTTATCGCTAAACACAATCCTGATGATGGTAAGGAACTTTTACCTGAGAGAATGGTTAAAATTTCTCAACAAATGGGCAATGAAACCGAAATTCGTGGGGAACAGGCTGGTGGAGGATTAGTGGTAGCTTGCGATCGAGAAGAGCGAGTTGTCTTTGTTGGTAAAAAAATAGTCAATCAAAAAAGAGAAAATCTCACTAAATCTTTAGAAGCAGCCTTTGCCCCTGTCAGAAAAAAAGCTCTTGCTCAAGGGATTAAACCCTTAAAATCATCAGCGATCGGAGTATGGCATTATCGCTACGCTACTAGTGGTTCTCCGCCTACTGAACTAGAAACCCATTGGCATGAATGGATGAGTGCTAGAAAGGAAAATGTTTGGCAATTGCAGGAAAAAAAATGGGTATGTCAACAGAAAAACGTCAATCACCGTATTACTCATAACGGAGACTTTGATGCTTGGACACTGTTTGGCAAAGAGATAGATAATCAAACCTTAGGCTTATGGTTAGAAAGAGTTTTACATACCTCTAACGCTACGAAAGGAGATTCCCCCAAAATTGCCGGGTTAATGGATTTACTAATTACCCAAGGAATGTGGTACGCTTCTGTGAGACTAGCTTATCAACTAGCGATCGCCACTGGTATTCAAGCAGCTTTTGGCGGGCAAGAACCTATTCGTAATGCCCCTAATACAGCCCCTGCTCAGCAAGATTTAACCAACTGGGCAGAAATTTTTACCAGTACTTTCTCTTTGTATGTCCTCAAGCCCGATTTTACTTCCTCTCCAACTTCTTTAAACCATCTAGAGGAAGATATTCTCAAAGCGATAATAGCTGATAAGTCGATCGCCGAATGGTCAGAAGCCCAAAGAGTAGCCTTTGTCAGAACAGCCATTGAAGCTTTCTTTAATAACGATGCATATCGTGCAACTCAAATATTTCTACAAAAAGCTCAAGGAAGTTTTGGTCTAGTCACAGTTTCTACTTTAGAAGACGAACATCTTATTCTTGGTGCTAAAGGACAGCCGATGTCTATTGGTTTTAATCGGGAGCAAGGATATATGATTTATGCTTCTGAACCCGCAGCAGTCGATCGAGTTTTATTAGAAGTTTCCGGTTCTACTCGCTTGGATTTGGATCAAAAACAAGGAGAAATTGCGAGAGTGAGTGCCGATCATCTGACTATATATGCAATGAATCTGGTTGTTAGGTATTAGGTGTTAGGGAAAAATGGAATATACAACACAACTTGGAAGGTTAAGGCGATCGTCAAAAAAATTTGATAAGACTTGGAAAGTAAAAGAGAAAGTGTGAAACTGAGAAAAGAGATTGACTAAAAGAAAACTATGAGCAGATGGAACAAGTGAAAAAACGTTTGGTAGAGTTACTACACTATCAAAAAAATCGACTTACTTTTCCCTTGACCCCTTTCCCTTTTCCCAACTCTACTAAGTCTCTCATTACTTTTAAGAATTGGTATAATTGTTCAGCTTCACTGACTTTCTCTTCGAGAGAAAACATCTGCTCCATCAAAGCACTTACTGGTTCGAGTCTCTTGGCATAATCATCTTTGGCCTTGGTAATGACATCATGAGCTCTCCTCTGTAACTGACTATTTGTTGACAT
>JASJDI010000297.1 GCA_030065155.1 Xenococcaceae cyanobacterium MO_188.B29 | reverse complement strand
AACAGCTCAAAAAGTACATACAAAACCAATCCCGTCCGTCAAGCGGGTAGTGCGCTAATTCCCCTCACCGCTAAAAGCATTGCTCCTGAACGTCGCTTGCTCTCTAGCGGGAGACCCCTTAGCGCAAAGGCAGGTTGGAAGCATGAAGTATCGGCAACATATGAAAATGCATGGTATGGAGGTGTTGTCAAAAATGGCCAGGAAGAAATGGACGCGCGTTATGCGAATATATATACTAAATTCAAACAAGAAATAGCCAGCAAGCAAATCGAAGTCCATCGTGGATATTCTGATATTGTTTTGGCTCAATTTCCTGACGAATATTTTGATTGGGTCTATATTGATGGAAATCATTTATATGAGTATGTTAAGAAAGATATAGAGTTGTCTTTTCGCAAGACGAAAATCGGTGGATACATAACTGGTGATGATTACATTGAAGGTGGATGGTGGAAAGGCGGAGTTAAGAAAGCAGTAGATGAATATGCCAGGGCAATACCAGAACATTTAATTGAGATAAGAGATAGACAATTTGTCTTCTGCAATAAATTCTGAAAACTTTGGGGGTGTTCACAATTTTGTGTCAATACGATTATCCTGAAGAAAAATTAAGATTTTAGGCTGGTCTAACCCTACTTTGTAAACACTCCTTAAATCTCCTTGATATTAAGTTATGTAAAAATAGCTACCACTAGCCGTAATAAAACTCAGCATTAGGCAGTTTACCTCCCAATAGTTTGGGATTTTGCTCCATCAGACGGGCAAACCAGAACTCTAAATCTTCTTTAGCTTCAACCGCAGTAACCATCTCTAGAGGTGTTTTTGCCAGAGATTTTTCAATTACTGGTGCTTTCAATCCGAGATATTGTGCCCCTAGTTTGGCTGCTTCAGAAGGATTTTGAATTGCCCAAGTAGTAGCATTTTTAAGTTCTAATTGTACTGCTTCAATTACGTCTGGATATTCGTCAATTAAAGAAGTTAAAGCTAGAGTTCCTGCTTGGGGAATGCGGGGTTTTCTTCCAGTTGCCTTTCCCCATTCTTCCTGAAGATTTAACACCACTCGCACAACTATACCCTGATTTTCTCCCTGAATTTCTGCGCCTGTTCCTGCTGGTTCTGCCAGAAGCGCAGCATCTCCCCGTTTAGCTAACAATAGCTGAACCGCTTGAGCAAAATCAGTTGTATATTGAATGTCTAGCTCTTGTTCTGGATTTAAACCATTTTCATTAGCGAGGTAAAAGAATAACTGTGCTGGTAGTCCTCCTCGGAAGGGAATCAAGACCTTTTTGCCTCTCAAATCCTCCCAACTGCTGATATTTTCATTCTCACTCCAAAGATTTAACACGCCCCAGACTAAAACGTTGAGTAACTTAATAGGGACACCTCGTTGATAGAGATTTGCTGCTAGGGAGGTAGGAGTCGCTGATATTTGTAGTTGATTGGACACTACCTCGGCGCGGAGTCGATCGTGAGTTTTCCAAAGAGTAAAATCAACTTCTTGTGCCAAGGCTTGAATATTCGATTGCTCGGATAAGTATGCCAGTAGCACAGTAATGATAATGGGAGAACCCCCAATAGTTAATTTTTCTAACTGTTGGTTCTGAGATTGAGAGAAAGTTAAGCTATTACATCCCCAGAGGTAAGAAGTTAGAGTTAACCCTGTGGTAGCTGTTAAGAATCGTAAAAAGCGACGACGGTTAGAGGCAAGCATAATTAAAACCTCATAAAGTTAGATTGAGAGGAAATATTTTTCAAGCCAAAACACCTGCTAACATCAGGAAGAGCAAGAAGTTGAGAAACTTCCCGATAGATGTAGGCTTCATCTCTAGCACTAGGAGGTAGCTGAGATTGCCACCGATGTACTATGCGACTAGGTGAGGGGGACATAACTATAATTCGATCGCCTAAGCGGACAGCTTCAGCTAGGTCATGGGAGACTAAACAAGCTGCTAAATGGCGATCGCTCAATAGTTTGAGTAACATAGCTTGAAACTCTCTCCTTCTACCTACATCTAAGCCGTTAAAAGGTTCATCTAGTAGCAGCAAATCGGGTTGAATTGCCAAAGCTCGACCCAAAGCTACACGCTGTTGCATTCCGCCACTAAGTTGGTGTGGGTAATAGTGCAGGACTTGCTCTAAACCTAGTTGTTGGGCTAACTGTTTAGAAGAGCGCATTCTCTCCTGTTTAGAAATACCTTTGGCTTTGAGTCCAAAAGTAAGATTTTCTTGAGTGGTTTGCCAGGGAAGGAGTCGGGGTTCTTGGAAAACGTAGGCAATGCTAGCAAATTTGTTATTAAACATACCAGCACTTGGTTGAATTAAACCCGCAGCAATTCGGATAAGAGTGGTTTTGCCACAGCCAGAAGGTCCTGTCAAACAAAGAATTTGTCCTGGTGCTAAAGTGAGGCTGATTCCATCGAGAATAAGGTTGTGCCCATATTGGAAGTAAATGCGATCGAGAACTAACAAGATTTAAAAAACTGAAGGTGTATGTTGATTATTATCTGTGAGCGTAGGGAGACTTCGCCAAGGTTCTAATAGATGGCGTAGGGGACGCAAAAGTAAATATTCGCTTACCCAGATCGAAATTACCACGATCACAATCCAAGCCATTACCTCATCAGTATCCAAGTTAATGCGAGCTAGATTTAACTCTGCCCCAATTCCTACTTCCGAGGATAATAATTCTGCCATAACTGCTACCCGCCATGCTAATCCCAATCCCGCCACCAGAGAGGGAAAGAGCTGAGAAAGCAAATGAGGAAAATAAAGATCGGTTAAAAGCAAATTTGGCGGAGTCCGAAACAGACGAGCCATTTCTAACAGAGGAGTAGGAAAGGTGCGTATGCTCTC
This sequence comes from Xenococcaceae cyanobacterium MO_188.B29, assembly GCA_030065155.1. Lineage (GTDB taxonomy): Bacteria > Cyanobacteriota > Cyanobacteriia > Cyanobacteriales > Xenococcaceae > JASJDJ01. The sequence continues at coordinate 4,917 of JASJDI010000297.1, read as the reverse complement.
TAATGTACCAAGAAACACAATGGGTAGGGTAGTTACTGTAATGGTAAAAATTGGTGTTCCACTCCCGCTGCCAAACCAAAGTAAAGCCAGAACAATCCAAGCAATGGGAGGAATACCTTGGAGTGCGCTAATAATTGGACTAATTGCCTTTTGAAACCCAGATTGAATACCTGCAACAATGCCTAAAAGGATGCCCAGTAAGACAGCTAGAGTAAAAGCAGCAAATATGTGAAACCCGGTAGTTAAAAGAGCATCTCCTAACTGTCCCGTTGTTGCTATACGTCCAATAGCTGCCCAAGTTTCTAGGGGTGAGGGCAGAACTACCATGCCATAGTGCATCGCTCCAAACTGCCATAAGACCAAAAAAACTCCCAATCCAACTAGCTGAGGCCAAACAGATTTTAGAAGGCTCAGAGATTGTTTACTCCAATGAGTTAAGTTCATGAGAGCGGGATTAACATCCTCAATAATTTCTCTATATGGTTGTACAAAATTTATTGAGTTGTCAAAAGACAGAAGGTCAAACTTCCCAACTTTACTAGAGAAAATTGGTTCAAATTTGACTAGTTGTCTTAGGTAATATTTATAAATAATCCCAAGCAGTTCCTTTGTAGCCAAAATCAAATAATTCTGGGTGAATAATTTCTGCCAAAATTTCTAAGGAGTCAATTAATCTTTGACTAGGACGATTAAAATAAGCATTTCCGTCAGTAATGAACACTTTATCACTTCTAACTGCTTTTAAATTTGACCAATAAGAATTTTCAATTAATGCTTGAGACTCTCGTTTGGTACGTTCTAGATTAAAACCACAGGGCATAATAATCATATAGTCTGGATCGGCTTTTAAAATCTCTTCCCATTTTAAGTAAGGAGAATTTTTACCAGCTACTGCAAATAAAGGTTTTCCTCCAGCACATTCGATTAATTCTGGTATCCAATTACCAGCAATCATAATTGGTTTAGTCCATTCGATCGCGACTACTGTAGGTACTTTTCTTGGTACAGATTGAATTTTTCGGCGACACTTTTCTAAACGATCTTTGAGACGATCGAGTAAAGGCTTAGATTCTACATCTAAAGTTTGAGCTACTCTTTGAATATCTGCCCAAATATCTGTTAATTTATTGGGTCGTAAGGAAATAATTTGCGGATTACTACAAGTAAGTTTAGCAACAGCTTTTTGCACATCAGTAAAACTAACAGCACAAACATCACATAAGTCTTGAGTAATAATATGAGTTGGCTGTAATTTTTGCAGAACATCGGTTTTGATCTGATAAATACTCAGAGCAGATTGCAGTAATGTTTGCACATCAGTATCTATTTGAAGGCTTGATTTAGCTGTATCTAATCGCGCCTTAGTACAAACAGGAAGATGTTTTATTCTAGCCGGATAATCACATTCGTGCGATCGCCCTACCAAAGCATCTGCCAATCCTAAACCAGCTACTATCTCGGTTGCACTAGGCAGAAGAGAAACTATTCTGAGATTACTAGAATGAGTCATCAATCATCCACAACGAAATTAAAGGTAAATTATCTCCTAAGTTAGCTATTACCCAAGGCTAAAACTGCATTTTGTCCACCAAAGCCAAAACTAAAACAGAGTCCTCTTTGAATATTTTGTTGATAAGTTGCTCGAACTAAATTTATACCAAATTCTGATTTTTTTAAACCCACACAGGGAGGTAAATGTTGATATCTTAACGCCATCAGGGAAAAAACCACTCCCATAGCACCCGAAGCACCTAAGGTATGCCCTGTAGCTCCTTTAGTTGAACTTACTGCTACTGGGTGAGGAAATAGTTTTTCAATTATCTTTGCTTCTTGACAATCATTTAATTTGGTACTAGTCCCATGAGCATGAATATAGTCTATGCTGGCAGGTTTGAGTTTACTCCACTCTAAACATTGTTTAATTGCTATTATCGCCATTTTCCCACTAGGTTCTGGTGCGCTCAGATGATATCCATCACAAGTTAAACCAAAACCTAAGATTCTGCCATAGGTATGAGCTTTTCTTTTCCTGGCTAGTTCGGCTGTTTCTAGGATAATAACAGCACCCCCTTCTCCCAACACTAATCCTTCTCTCCTGATATCGAAAGGATAACAACCAGTTTTTGCTAAAGCTCCCATTTTGTCAAATCCAGCTAAAGTTAGTCTGGTAACAGGTGCTTCTATCGCTCCGACAATTACCCTTTCGCAGCAGCCAGTTTGAATTAATTCAAATCCTCTAGCGATCGCCCAGATACCCGTAGCACAAGCTGCCATAGGTGCTAAAACTGGTGCATTTGTACCTAGGTAATGAGCCGTAGATACTGCTCCTTGATGGGGAAGGATATCAAGCCAATTTGACTGGGATTTATGCTGATTTTCCCTTAACCAATCTTCCCAATTTGCTTGGCAACCTCGGCTTGAACCAATCACTACCCCACATTCAGGTAAAGGAACAGCTAATCCAGCATCTTCTAAAGCTGCTTTGACTACCAAGTTAATTAAGTTACCTAAATGACAAGGATGATCGCCAATTAACCCTAAAGGATAAGCAGGAAGTTCGGGAAAAGGCTGATGCCATTTGATTCCCGACTTACCCTCCAATAATTTTTGCCAGCTACTGGTTAATGAACCTAGAGAAGAAACTAAACCAATCCCAGTAACAACAACATCTACCACATCTATCCATCCGTAGAGGCAAGACATTACCTTGCCTCTAACATTAATTATTTCTTAAGATTTTCTGCCCCTTCTAGCACTTTAGCCGATTCAATGCGATCGCCTTGTTCAATACCATCAACTACATCCATTCCTTCTAGCACTTTGCCAAAAACAGCATAGTCACCATCGAGAAATTCTAAATCTGCTAAAGCAATATAAAACTGGGAAGAAGCGGAATCTGGTGCTTGAGAGCGAGCCATAGCTACCGCCCCACGATCGTGTTTTAAAACAGGAGAAGGGGAAGAAAAACCTGCTTGTCTGCCTAATGCTTTGCTATAGGTAGGCTCTTCTTCTCCATCTAGCTTAATTTCTAAAGGAATAAAACGGCGTTCTCCTGTATCTGGATCGATAAAACCACCAGTTCCCATCCGACCAACAGGAAAATTGGGGTCTTTTCCTTGGGGGTCTCCACCCTGAGCTACAAAAGGTTGGGGCTGCTTAACCACGCGATGAAAAGCTAGTCCATTATACACCCCGCGATCAATCAGCTCGATAAAATTACCAGCAGTTATTGGCGCATTATTGCCGTCAATCTCCATAATTATGGATGAACCATTGACAACTAGTTCCACTTTTGCTGTTCCATCAAGTGTGGGTAAATTATTCATATTTGCACTGCTGATATCTGTACTAGAGGATTCTACTGGAGTTGCGGAGAGATTACCAGGTGATGGGGAAGAATTGGTTGATTCTGTACATCCCCCTAAAGTTAAACTGCTAAACAGTATCAATACAAGCAGACTAGTCAGCCAGATATTATTTTTTTTGATCATATTTTTTTAGCTTAATTACGCAGGTGGGCGATATTGTTTTCGTCAAAACTGATAACCCTTCGGGTTAAGCAGTTCTTGCTCCGTCCTACAGGCCCTTCGGGTAGGCGTGGAATAAGCCGAACTAAGTTCGGCATTTCCGCCTACTGAGGTCTCCTCAGCGTGGGCAGTGCACTTTGCTTATGTCGGTACAATCACCCATAGCAACTGCTTCACCGATAAATGATAACTGTTGACTGTTATAACCCTTCTAAGGGAACCTCTAAGAAACGAGCTAATTCAGCCCCCTGATTTTCTAACTCTGATATGGCAATAGGCTCTCCTACACGGGTTAAAGGAATATCTCTTCTTTTGCTCGCACATAAATACAAAACTCGTTTAGGATTAAGTCCTTCTCTTATTTCTGCCTTAATTGACTGAATATCCTCTAGGGAAATATCTACTTCCAAATGGCGATTTTTCCCAGGAAAACCTTGACGAAAAACCTTAGCTATTCCAGTGTCCTTATTAAACTCATTGTAGCCTCCACCTACATCCCACCAGATTACCAGCCAAAGATACAAAGAAAGCAAGCTACCTGCTACACCGTAGAAAGTCAGAGCAACCCCTTGAGGAATAAATTGTAAGCTACTTGGGTCAGAAACCACTAATAGATTGATTTTAAAATAGCTAGATAGCCCAGCCAAAAGAAAACCCAAGCCCCCCAACAAGGAAACGACTGCCCATAAGTAATTGCTAAATCTACGAGAACCAACAATATTTTGACGAAGAACAGTACTATTCATTGTTATTTATCTTAACAGTTTGTATTAATACAAAAATTTTACTTTAGCCGATAGTCCCTTTGGCAATTATCAAATTAAAAATCTAAAGATTTATGAGTGATAGTGTGTCATTTTGTTAAAATTTTGCTAATAATTATTAGATATGCAGTCTTAGTTCTTCAATTCCTGAAATTCTTGTAAAAGTAAATCAGGAGAAGAGGTGGACTCATGGTATTTTAAGAAATGTTACCTGCTTGCTTTTTATCTCGTAAGCAATTTTAGGGCTACATAGCTCGCAAAAACTAAATTTTATCCAGGATAACTGGTAAAGTTTTACAAAACTTGACAGTCCATAATAATGTGACTGTTATAGAAAAAAAGAAAAAGTGCAAATTTTAGCAATCTTGCAGTTTATTTAGTTAAGCAAGAGGATTAGAAACTATGACTATAGCAGTGGGACGCGCCCCAGAAAGAGGATGGTTTGATGTCCTCGATGACTGGCTCAAGCGCGATCGCTTTGTCTTCGTAGGATGGTCGGGAATACTGCTCTTTCCCTGTGCCTATTTGGCAGTAGGGGGATGGCTAACCGGCACCACCTTCGCAACATCCTGGTACACTCACGGATTAGCAAGTTCTTACTTAGAAGGATGTAACTTCCTGACCGT
>JASJDI010000296.1 GCA_030065155.1 Xenococcaceae cyanobacterium MO_188.B29 | reverse complement strand
GTGGCGATCGTACAATTTATTAAAGGTGCTTGGGAACCAGCCGAAAAAGCCGTTTTAGGTAAATGGGAAGGACAATTAGAATTTTTGGCTATGGGCGAAGGCTTTACTTGGGAAACTCAAGACCGAGAAAGAGATATAGCCAAAGCTTCCGCAGCTTGGGAACAAGGCTTAAAATTTATTCTCAATCCCAAATACAAATTAGTTTTACTAGATGAAATTAATGTGGCTCTTAAGCTAGGCTATCTGGATGTAGAGACAATTTTAAGTGGATTAGAACAGAAACCAAGCGATTCTCACGTTATTCTGACAGGTCGTGGCGCACCCCCAGAATTAATCGACAAAGCAGACTTAGTCACTGAAATGACCTTGGTTAAGCATCCTTTCCGCGAACAAGGGGTTAAAGCTCAACCAGGAATTGAATTTTAAAATAAATATTTTCCAAAAAAAACTCAACAGCTTACAATAGTATATGGTTGGGGTGAATAGTCTCTATTTTATCGACCTTGTCAAAACCGATATCCGAGATATAAAAATATCTCACCCCATTTCTTATTAATTACCTTGAGATAGGGATTTAGTAAAACTAAACCCCTATAGTATGTCTAGTATTCTAGGCGGTCTGCTGGGTTGTAAACATCGATCGCTGGATTACTCTGGATTTGGATTGTTGAACCACCTAAGTCATTATGGCTGTTGCCTGTAAAACGGTGGCGAACAACTCTTCTTTGTCTTACTCTACCAGTCCCCCCTTCATTACCCTGTACTCCTGTAGTCACACTGACATTTCCCTGACAATTACCTTGACTGTCAAAATCAACATCATTAGTTCGATCGGTTGGTTGACGAGAACCACTAATATTGTATTGAACCGAAACATCAGCTTGTACACATTGTGCAGAGACAGAACGAGGAGCAGAAAAGACACTGAGGAAGCCTATCAAAGATAACAACCCAAATGTTAGTCTATTTAAGTTCATTTACTTACTTCCTTTGGTTTAACGACAACTATGGGAAGAAGTACTGTTACTACTATGGACAACTCTTCCCCCTGATCGAGTAGTTTGGGTAGTTTTTTGATAAACTTGGTTCCGACAACCACGATTCCAAGAAGGACGCTCCCAAAACCGCCAGAAAGACCAGCGATTGTAGGTAGGACGAGGCGGAACATGGACACTAGTATTTCCTGTCCGCACATAAACACTCCCATCTTGATTGGTACTAGCTCGTACATTACCAGTTTGTACATCAATACCGCTACCGATAGCCGAAACTGGTAACAGAAATGCCAAAATAGCTAACAACCAAGTTAGCTTGCTAAATTTCATGATTTTAATCCTCGATTAAAGATTAATATTGGGAGAGGATAGAGGCTAGTTAGTGCTGATTGGATGACTAATAAACCTCTTCTCTCCTACAATTCAAGACTTAGTTTTTAACGACGACGGCGGTAAGTACGAGTAGTATTCCGTTGTTCTCCATTCTGAACACAGACGTTAGATTCTCCATACTGATCGCAGTATTGTGAGCTTCTTTGGACTATACCTGTGCTATCATCCTTATCTGTATAGTATCCATAGCGACCTCGATGGTACGTGCTTTGACGATTTACTTGGTTGGAGTTTTGTACAGAAACATTACCTTCTCCAGTAGTATAGGACTCTTGAGTGCTTTCTTGAATTACAGCAGTATCTGCCTTAGCTGAGATAGGAGTAAATCCTACTGTTGCAATTGCCAATAAACTGAAAATGATTCTTTGAGAATTGACAGTTAGAGTTTGTTTATTCATGGTGTAAATAGTCTCGTAATATTAACCTTGTCTGCATACTTGACCTCTACTATCAGCGTAAAGTTCCTCAAATTTTTAAAAATCTGTACAGGAAGCAATTCTCTAAAGTAATCTAAATGCTTTTCAGTAAAGCAAAGATTGGGTGGAGTAGTGATTAAATCTTGCTCATATTTATCTACCTGCATGCCCAAAATTTATTATCGGCAATCACTTATTAGTATTTAAAGATTTATTAATTAATCAAGAAAAATATCAGAGTTTATCTTGATGTAAATCCAGCAAGGAGAAAGCTAATCTATTGATAGGCGTAGGTTGTCAGAAATATTATTTGGTTATAAAAAAGTCTTAATCATGAGAGTAATTAAAAAAATTGGCTTTTCAGTTGTGATGGCTAGTTGTTTTTTAGGATGGGAATTCCACCATAAATCTAAAACAGCTACTCAAGTTAAACAATCAATGATCGAGGTATGTAGTCAGGATAGTAATTGTCAATCTGCTGTAAATAATTATTTTGATAATTGTTTTGATTCTAGTTATGACTTGGGGAGTCGTCGTCGCTCGGCAGGATTAGATGGAGACAAATTAGCTAACTGTATTAATAGTCAAGCTGGTTCAACTTATTTTATTTATGAACAATAAGCAAGATTCGATCGCTATTTAAAATTTTAAAATTAATCTGAATAGTTTTTTGAAACAGAAGTTACTCGAAAAGTTTACTTCTGTTTTTTAATTTTTATTAAGCTAAGCCTATAAATATCTTGGCAATCACCATAGGAAAAGGCGTAAATAACTTCCCTAGTTTTTCTCGATTGCACTTTAACTTAATATTAGGTAAATCCTAAATCTCCCTAATTAATGGAAAATAGTTATATAGCGTTTCTCAAATTGGTAAGGATAACCAATCAATAATCCATTATTAACAAACTCGCGCGTTCCCTTGACCCTTGTGAGCATGGGTTCAAGCCCTGCCCTTTAGGGCATCCCTTTTAGGGAAAAGGGTAAGGGTTAAAGGTTAAAGGGAAGACCTTTACCCTTTTCCCTTTAACCTTTCCCCTAGAATCTCCGACCGTTCAGGGCGGAGAGATTCAAGAGGAAACCTCGTCGGGGTCGCTCGTCAGTCAAAAAAAATCAAGGTCTTAACTGTACCTCATTACAATGAGAACTGCTATATCTGATTCTTTAGATCGAGCTTGGGGAACTGAACCTCAATAAACTAAGAAATAATGAAGACCTATTCTCCCTATTCATGTTTACAATACCAAGAAATTATCTCTGGTAGTGTTATTAGCAATCGTTATCTGATCCAATCTATTTTGGGGCAGGGGGAATTAGGACGCATTTATTCGGCCGTAGACTCTTATCGATTTTACGAACCTTGTCTTCTCAGGGAATTAAATCTGCCCGATCTAGATATATTGAAAGCTTTAGATAATGATTTAAAAGCGAAATTGTACCGTTTGTTAAAACGAGAAGCTGAACTTCTCTATCAGTTAGACCATAGTCAAATAAACAAATTTTTTGCTTATTTCCAAGAAAAAGGTCGATTTTTTCTAGTTCAAGAATATATTCAAGAGAAATCCTATGCCAACTTATTGCAGCAGCGCATACAACAGGGACAAACCTTTAAGGAAACGGAAATAATTGCTTGGTTAATCAATTTATTGTTTATCTTACAATACATTCACGATCGCGGAATCATTCATCGTAATATTGCCCCGCAAAATATTCTCCAATCTGCTAGTTGCAACTTGCCAATCTTAATTAACTTTGGTGTTGGTGAGCAGTCTCTATCTTTAATTAAACAAGAATATCAGCATCTTTCTAATTCTCTGAACTCTGTTGCGAGTTCGCTGAAAGTAACGAAAAGCTTTGCTAATCAAATTGCTTATGCTCCCTATGAACAAATTAAATTAGGTCTTGCTTTTCCCTGTAGCGATCTTTATGCTTTGGGAGTAACTGCCATAGTCTTGTTGACTGGTAAACAGCCATCTTCTTTGATAGATAAAAATACTCTTGAATGGCGGTGGCAATTTTGTACTAAGGTTAGTAAGTCTTTTACGCAAATTATTAATAAGCTGTTAGCTTATAATCCCAAACATCGTTATCAATCAGCTAGGGAAGTCATCAAAGATCTTCAGTCTTGGCAATCAACTCAAAATGTTCCTAAACAGAAAATATCTAATCAATTAAGAAAAGTTGTTAAAAACAATGAAAATCCAACTCAAATAAATAATCCCCGCAGATCGAGACAGGAAGAATCAAGGAATAGAACAAAAACCTTATCTTCAGTACACACAAGTTATTCTCCTAGTCCCCAATTTATCGAAATTTGTCAACATAAACTTGCATATTCCATTGGACCCATCGCTAGTCTAATTATAGAAGAAGTATTAGATAGCAATATGTATGTATCCGACGAAGAATTAATCAGAGCGATCGCTACGGAAATTCCTGATTGGCAAAAAAGTTTAGAGTTCCAACAAGCGATGCAACCTGAAACTAATTCGCTTATTTAAGAGAGGTAGAAACAATGAAATACTGGCGCGTTTTTTTAGTTAGCTTACTTGTTACCTTAACTGTGAGCTTAGCCTATGGGCATTTTGGCACAACTGAAGCTAAAGTCGCTCCTTTACTAGCAAGGATGGGAAGTCATCATCATTCCATCACTACTAAATCATCTTCAGCCCAACGCTATTTCGATCAAGGATTAGTTCTAGCCTATGGTTTTAACCATGCGGAGGCAGCGCGCTCTTTTAGACAAGCAGCAAAACTCGATCCCGATTGTGCTATGTGTTATTGGGGATTAGCTTATGTTCTTGGTCCTAATATTAATGCAGCGATGGAAGATGATAAAGTCCCCGAAACTTACCAAGCAATACAAAAGGCTCTAGAGTTGGCAAACAATAGTAGTGAACAAGAACAAGCATATATTCAAGCTTTGTCTCAACGCTATGCTAGTCAGCCTGTAGAAGATAGAAGCTCCCTCGATCGCGCTTATGCTGACGCGATGAAAGAAGTTGCACAAAAGTATCCCGAAGATTTAGATGCAGCTACTATCTATGCAGAAGCAATTATGGATACTATGCCTTGGGATTATTGGACTCAAGCAGGTGAACCCAAACCAGAAACCACCGAATTGTTAGCTACTCTAGAATCAATTTTAGACCGTAACCCTAATCATCCTGGAGCCAATCATCTTTATATTCATGCCGTTGAAGCCGTCAACCCAGAAAAAGGAGTCCCCGCTGCGGATAGACTCAGAAATTTAGTACCTAATTCAGGACATTTAGTTCATATGCCTTCCCATATTTACATTCGGGTAGGACGTTATCGGGATGCAGCGATCGCCAATGAAAAAGCTATTGCTGTCGATCGAGACTATCTGGATCTATGTCATGCCCAGGGAATTTATCCTTTAGCTTACGTTCCTCATAATCAGCATTTTCTCTGGTTTAGTGCCATGTTTGAAGGGGATAGCGATTTAGCGATAAAATCTGCGAATCAACTGGTAGAAATGATCGATAAGAACAAAATGCGTGAACCTGGTTGGGGTACACTTCAGCATTTCTACTCTATTCCTCTTTATACTCTGACTCGTTTTGGTAAATGGGAAGATATTTTAACTCAACCCCAACCAGCAGAAGACCTCACATATCCTAATGGTGTATGGCGTTATGCTAGGGGTTTGGCTTTTAATGCTCAAGGACAATTAACTTCAGCCAAACAGGAATTAGATCGATTAAAAGCAATTGTGAACGATCCAGCCTTAGCCAAAGTAACTATTTGGGATATCAACTCCACTAAAAGTATCTTAGAAATTGCTACAGAAGTTTTAGCAGGAGAAATAGCAGCTAAAGAAGGAAACTATCAACAAGCGATCGATCATCTTCAACAAGCGGTGACTAGGGAAGACAATCTCAATTATGATGAACCAGCAGATTGGTCTACTCCTGCCAGACAAAATTTAGGCGCAATTTTCCTAGAAGCAAACTATCCAGACGAAGCAGAACAAGTTTATCGAGAAGATTTAGCTATCTATCCTGATAATGGTTGGTCGCTATTTGGATTAGCTCAAAGTTTGCAGGCTCAAGGAAAAACAAAAGAAGCACAAGAAGTAAAACAAAAGTTGAGTGTAGCTTGGCAATTTGCCGATATACAATTAAATGCCTCACGCTTTTAATTAGCTAAAAAGTATAGTGTTCGAGAAGTAATGAATAAATATATCAAGCCTATTTCTATTTTCTTTATCATCAGTTTAACCATTATTGCTTGTCATAGTATTGCCACAGTCGATCGTCAGTCCTTAAAAACTGGTTCAACTGCAATTACTAAATCGCCTATAGAAAATAATGTTGTAGAGATTTGGTGGGATAAAGGATTTAATCCAGAAGAAGACGAAGCTCTTCAAGAATTAGTTAACAATTGGGAAAAACAAACTGGTAATAAAATTAAACTTGCTTTCTATGGTACAGATGAGCTATTCCAAAAAGTAGAAAGAGAACTACATTCAGGAGATCTTCCCGATCTAATTGCCATGTTTAAAGGTGAAAAATCTTTGACTACTCGTCTAGCTTGGGAAGGAAAGCTAGCAGATTTATCTGAGGTTATTGAACCGATTCAAGATATTTATACTGAAGATATCTTAAAAACAGCTAATCTTTACAATAATGTTGAGCAAAAGCTTAGCTACTATGCTCTTCCCATTCACCAAGCTACTATGCACATCTACTATTGGCGAGATTTATTAGAGCAAGTTGGTTATACTGACCAAGATATTCCTCAAGAATGGGATGCGTTTTGGCAATTCTGGACAAAAGTACAAGATGAATTAAAAACCCAAGAAAATCTAGACATTTATAGTTTGGGTTTACCTTTATCTATTGAGGCAGGAGATACTTATCAAACCTTCGAGCAAATTTTAGAAGCGTACAACATTTCTATTCTCGATCCTACAGGAAAACTTACTGTGGATAATCCTCAAACCCGTCAAGGTATTATCAAGGTTTTGGATTGGTACGATCGATTTTATCAACAAGGCTATATGCCACCATCTGCATTACATTGGCTCAATCCAGACAATAATCGTCATTTGCTCAATCGTAGTGTGGTTATGACTACTAATGATACCCTGTCTATCCCCGCAGCAGTTAGGCAAGACCCTGATACTTACCGTAATAAAATGGGGATTTTAGAGCTACCAAATAAGCCCAATGGTGAGCCAATGAATTATTTGGTTACAGTTCAACAGGCAATTTTATTGGCTGAGTCTGACAATTTAGAAGCTGCTAAAGATTTTCTTGCTTATATTATTCAGCCAGATATAAATGGTAAATTCCTGAAGATAGCTGGTGGTCGTCATTCCCCAGTTTTAAAGCCAGTATGGCAAGATTCTTTTTGGACAGATAAAAACGATCCTCATGTTTCCACTGCTACTCATACTTTTACCAAGCAGCCTACACGAATATACTATACTTACCAAAATCCCGCCTATAGTATTGTTCTCAAAGAAAATGTTTGGGGTAATGCCCTTAGACAAGTGTTAGTTGAGGATGTTCCGAAAGAACAAGCAGCAGATGAAGCAATTATTCGGATAAAGCAAATATTTGCTGAATGGGAATCGTAAATTTCTGCTCTAAAACCCAATTTAGATCTCGATCGAGCAGAAAAGTCTTAGCTGAGAGATCCTGAATAAGCGATCGCGACTTTCGCAGGAGGTCTATTGTACCAATTTTAATAGCGACTGTGAGATTTTTGCTTAACTAGGGCTTGCTGAATAAGTCAAAACTTTTAATCTATAAGCATTCCCAGCTTTTTTAGACTATTAAAGTGCCAGGTTTTTTGATAATTAGAGCGATTTTCCTTGCACTTATGATCGGAACTAAGAAGATTCTCTTCTTAGGGAATTAGACAGAAAAAAACATCCCATAACAGGGTAGAGTTCAGGCAGGGCTAAGACTTCGGGAGAATATAGAGATGGAGCTGACTGCGGAACTTAAAGCTTTGTTCATCGAAACCGCTCAAATG
>JASJDI010000295.1 GCA_030065155.1 Xenococcaceae cyanobacterium MO_188.B29 | reverse complement strand
ACACCGTTAGCGAGTAAATCTTGGACGATATCGATCGCCCCTTCTCGACTAGCAACTATTAAGGCTGTTCCACCATTATCGACTCGCTCATCTAAGTTTTCGGTACTGTAGTTCTTATGTTGCAACCATATCTCTGTGGTTTGGCTCAGTCTGTTAGTTATTGTCATCTTTCTTAAGTTGAATACTAGTAGCTAAAAGCTAAAAGCTAAAAGCGCGTGAGGCACGCTGAGGCTTCCTCAGCAAGTGCAATCACGTAAGAAGCTAAGAGCTAATAACCAGCTAATAATAAACGTAGTCCATTCAATTGCAAGTTGCTGTTAAATAATTTTTCTTTGATAGATGACGGATTGAATTTGCCACTACCGGCAGAAAATAATTAATTACTAACGTTATTCATAATCTAATTATCGTTCAAAACTAATTACTATGGGTAATTGAACGAATTTGAGATAATTCTTATACAGACGCAACACACTACTTCCATACTCAAGTTTTACTTATATTGTTCATACAGGTCTAATAACTAAAAATATCTTATCGATCGACCAAGGAAACAATTTGAGCGATAAACTTTTGGTGATCGACTATGGGTTTAGATATATAATCGTCGGCACCACTTTGCTTCAAAAAATTTTCTCGATCGCCCTGCATAGCATGGGCTGTAACTAAAATTACTGGCAAAGAAGATGTTTGTGGGTCAGATTTTAACATCTGAGTAATTTTAATTCCGTCTACAGGTTTACCGTCATAAACACTGTTAGCCAGAGAAACATCCATTAAAATAATATCAACTTCCCCAGATTGGGCAAATTGTAATACTTCTTCCACATCTTCGGTGCCTTTTACGTCTAAACCACCACGTTTGGTCAAAATTTTGGAAAAAACCCGAAAATTAATCGGATCATCTTCTACAATCAAAACGGTTGTCATAGATACAAATCCAGAAAATTATCTTTCAAATATACAGAACTTAGTGTTAAGAATAACTTGAATGGGGTTTCCTTAAAATAAGGAAATCATTATTAATTGTGGCTTAAAAATCTAGGATCGGAAACTCATGGCAAAACAGCTTAACTTGCTCTCGACTGGTCAAATCATCCCCACAGCTTTACATGTGGAGATGGAGAGGTCTTATTTAGAATATGCCATGAGTGTAATTGTGGGTAGAGCTTTACCTGATGTTCGCGATGGACTTAAGCCAGTACATCGGCGCATACTCTACGCTATGCACGAATTGGGTCTAACTGCCGATCAACCCTACCGTAAATGCGCCCGCGTTGTTGGTGATGTACTCGGTAAATATCATCCTCATGGAGATCAAGCAGTATATGATGCTTTGGTCAGGATGGTACAAGATTTTTCTAGTCGTTATCCTCTGCTAGATGGTCATGGCAACTTTGGTTCTGTAGATAACGATCCTCCTGCAGCAATGCGTTACACCGAAACCAGACTTGCTTCGATCGCAGATACAGCGATGTTGAGGGAAATTGGGGAAGATACAGTTGATTTTGCTGATAACTTTGATAGCTCCCAACAAGAACCTGTAGTTTTGCCTACCCAATTACCAATCTTATTACTGAATGGGTGTTCTGGTATTGCCGTAGGTATGGCAACTAATATACCTCCTCATAATTTAGGAGAAATTGTGGATGGCTTAATTGCTCTAATTGATAAACCAGAATTATCAGCAGAAAAGTTATGGCAGTTAATTCCTGGACCTGATTTTCCGACAGGAGGGGAAATTGTTGAACTTCAAGGTATTCGGGATGCTTATCAGACTGGGCGAGGCATTATCAAAGTTAGAGGGATAGCACAGATAGAAAGAATATCTGTCAGCAAAAAAAGACGTAAACAAAGAATTGCTATTGTAGTTACGGAGTTGCCTTATCAAGTTAATAAAGCTGGTTGGATTGAGAAAGTAGCCGATCTAGTTAATCAGGGACGGATAGAAGGGATTGCAGATATTCGAGATGAGAGCGATCGCGATGGGTTACGTGTAGTTATCGAATTAAAAAAGGATATTCAACCCCAAGCAGTTTTACAGCAACTCTATCGACAAACGGCTCTACAAAGCAATTTTGGAGCGATTATGTTGGCATTAGTTAATAATAAGCCTTGTCAACTCCCTTTAAAGGAACTATTAGCAAAATTTCTCGAATTTCGGGAAGAAACTCTAACTAGACAGTACAGTTATGAATTAGATCAAACTCAACAACGTTTACATAAGGTAGCAGGATTACTGGCAGCTTTAAATAATCTTGATACAGTAATTGATATTTTACGTCATGCAGCTGATGGTACTACAGCTAAACATAGATTAATAGAAGCATTAAACATTAGTGATGCCCAAGCAGAATCGATTTTAGCTATGCCTATGCGTCGTCTGACTGGGTTAGAAAAACAAAAACTAGAAACGGAATCTAGTGATTTACAAGGACGTATTAATGAGTTAGAAAAATTATTAGGCGATCGCCACGAACTAATGAAAGCTCTCAAAAAAGAGTTACGCGCTCTCAAACGGAAATTTGGGGATGAAAGACGCACTAAAATCAGCGATCTTGTTTCTGCTAATCAAAATCAAAGTAATAGTACCTCCAAAGCAGAGAAAAAGATTAAGCCAGAAAATAATACTGCTAAAGGTAAAGTAGAGTCAGAAAAGCAAAAAAACCCTAAAAAAGCACCAAATAAACAAATTCAAACCTCCTTTTTTGACATTGAGAGATCGCCTGAGGCTCAACTAACTATAACTGCTCAGGGTTATGTCTATTGGCAAAATCCCTCTGTTAATCCCAAATCTTCTCGTTCTTCTCTCAACAAAGGAGAAGATTTTGTCATTCAAAGGGAAACTATAGCCCAACAAGAAAATTTAATTGTTATTACTGATAGCGGGAAAGCTTATCCTATCGCTGTAGAAGATATTCCGCCAGTAGAAACCATAGCTCAAACAACTTTATTGAGTTTATTATCCAAAGCTGCTCAAAGAGATGCCAAGAGAACAGTTGCTCACTTTTTCTCTCCTGAACAAAAGGCTAATCTCGATCTAGTTTTACTCACAGAAAAAGGAATTATTAAAAGAATTAAAGCTAACGAACTAGATAATCTAGGCAATCGTGGTTTGGTTCTAATTAAATTGAAAGAACAAGACCGTCTTCGCTATGTTTATTTCACCCAAGAAGATGAACAAATTGCGATCGCTACTACTGGCGGGAGAATTTTACGTTTCTCCATCAACGATGAGCAACTATCTATCATGGGACGTAATGCTCAAGGAAATCAGGCTTCCAGACTACGTTATGGGGAAAAATTAGCAGGTTGTGTTACTTGTACTAACAGCGATCGTTTACTGTTAATTTCTGAGTTAGGTTATGGAAAGCTTATCCCGACAAAGGATCTCAGATTGGCAAATAGGGGCGATCTAGGTACTCAGGCTATGCATTTTACTAGCAAAAATGACAACTTAGCTGCCATGATTTTGGCAAAAGCAAAGTCAGAAACAATCATAACTACTGATACAGAGAAAAGATTGATTCTACCTATAGATGCTTTTCCTCTCGCTGGGAAAAATGATCCAGGAAAAATTATGGTCAAATTAAAAGAGGAAGAAAAAATAGTTGATATTTATCAACGAACAATTGATAGTTGATAATTGATAATTTTGAATTGTTAGTTGTCCATTATCCATTGTCCATTGTCCATTTTTGATTGAATTTCTGCTTTGGGCATTGCACGAAGACGATTAGTTAATTCTGGGGATACTGAGGAGACAATATAATTTTGTGCCATAAATTAGCTCCCGATCGATTAAAAAAATTTGTTTTAAATGGCAAAGACTATAAATCGATTCTCTCTTTGCCTGAATAAATATTAAATTTTTGTCCCCGCAAAAAACCAATCAAAGTAATGCCAAATTCTTGGGCTAGAGAAACTGCTAAACTACTAGGTGCAGAAACAGCACAGACTATAGGTACACGAGCAGCAATACATTTTTGCAAGATTTCAAAGCTAGAACGTCCACTAACCATGATAATGCGATCGCTTAAAGGTAATTCACGAGCTAAAAAAGCCGAACCAATTAATTTATCTAGAGCATTATGTCTGCCTACATCTTCTCGTAACTTTAACAATTCTCCTTGCCAATCAAATAAACCCACAGCATGTAAACCTCCTGTTGCGGTAAAGAGTCCTTGCGATGAACGCAGTTTATTAGGTAGATCGTAAATAACTTCAGCTGGTACTTTTGTTTCTGGAGAAATTGGCGAGCAACCTCTAATTTTTAACGCGGTAATACTTGCTTTCCCACATACTCCACAAGCACTAGTCGTAAAAAAATGTCTTTCTAGAGATTTTAAGTCTGGAGATAATTCTTCTTTGAGCTTAATGTTAACGATATTGTAACGTTGTTCTTCTTCTACACTGGCATCAACACAATAACTCATAGTTTGCAGATCTTCTCTTGCGCTAATAATTCCCTCACTGTAAAGAAAACCAGCAGCTAGATCGAAATCTGCTCCAGGAGTACGCATGGTTACAGCAATAGTTTGCTGAGGAGATGCTAGACGAAGTTCTAAAGGTTCTTCTGTGACAATATAATCTGAACGGGAACGTAGGCGATCTTTTTCTACGATCCAGATTTGAGTTTTGATCTTGCTAGGTAGGAAATTGTCCATATTTAAAGAAAAGCTCAAAAATTCTAGTTATCGGCGAACTTCAATCAAGAAATTTTGTAAATTTTGTAGCATTGGTTGAATTATTTCTGAGGAAGCAGAAGTAACAATAGTGGATGGATAAATAGCTGTTCCCCATTGGGGATGAATTAGCAAAGAACATCTCTGTTTAACTACATTAAAACCCAATGAATCTTGTACTAATGCTGTATCGTTAAGAGTAATATTTCCTGGACGAGAAAGTAAAGGATATCCATTACGAGGGTCGAAAAGATCGCTTTGATATTGAGAATCTCTTAATGTAAAAACTAAATTACAACCAAGACGAAAAAATCTTTCTCGTAAAAAATCTTTTTCTTTTTCTATCTCATGATTTGAATTTTCTAGGGAGAAATTAGATTTTTGTAAAACAATAATTGTTGATTTAATAGATACAGTCCACGTTGGTAATAAATTTTGCTGATTTTGTTTTATGAATTGACTTGGATGATTAATGTAAAGTTGAATTTCTCTTTCTTTGGAAAAAACAAAAGTAAAGTTATGTAAAATCATTTTTTAAAAAATTTATTGGTAGCGCGATCGCTTTTCTTAAATAAGATTTTTGACTATAGTTAACAATAATAATAGAGATGACTGGTAACATATTTTTTACTCCTTCAATTAGGATTTTCTAACCTGGGTTATGTCTCAACTTCAACGCCGAGATTGGTTTTCTACTCCTATATGGCAATTTAATGTGAAAAATTCTCAAGACTTAAATAAAAGCTTACTTTTAATAATTGAAAAAGAACAACGAAAAGACCCTCAAGGGTTAAAGAGATCAAATCAATTAGGATGGCATAGTACAACAAATCTTCATCATCAAAAAGAATTACGAGACTTAGTTTCTATTATTGATAATCAAACTTTTAAAATAATTCAAGAACAAAAATGGAATTTCACTAATTGCCGTTTAGTTGTTGATAATTGTTGGGCAACAATCAATTACAAATATGGATTTAGTAAAGTACATAGCCATGCCAATTCTATTTTTAGCGGAGTTTATTACATTAGTACTCCCAATGGAAGTGGCAATATTTTTTTTATCGATCCTCGTCCTGGCAAAATGGTACTGCAACCACCTTTACAAGAGGTTGATTGTTCGACAACTCAACAAGTAAGTTATCAACCCCAGACAGGAATGATGCTTATTTTTCCTAGTTGGTTGTGGCATGGCGTTGAACCTAATTTAAGTGAAGAAATAAGAGTTAGTATTAGTTTTAATTTAATTTGGTCATTTATTTCTTAGAAATTTGAGAATGGCAATTTAGCTATAAGCTGTAAGCCTATAGCTATTTAAATTTAGATGCAATCCTTACTATTTTTATTTTACTTTAGCCAGATCGGCAAAACGAATTTTTAAATGATCTTCTTCCATTTTTGCCCCTGCGGGTTGAAGGGCTGCTAAAGCTTGTGGTAACACTAGGTTACGGCGATGATTGCCAATTCTAATATTTAATTCGTCTCCCGTTTTATTTAATTGAATTTGTTCTTTAGGAATACCAGGTAAATATAATTCAAGACTGTAATTATCTTTGTCTTGAACAACTTTAACAGTGCTTTCTTTATAAAATACTTGAGATGGGTCTTCATCTCCGTAGAGAGTTTCTTTCAATTTATCTAAAGCTGCCATTCCACACATTTCCTCAGAATAAAGAGGTACTTCTTTTACTGGTAGAGGATGGAAATTATCATAGATTTCTTGTTTATAAATTTGCTGATTTTCCTTCCAACGCTGGAAGAAAGGATCTGTAACTTCTTGAGGAATAATCCGATTAGCTACGATTAAATCTGTGGATACATTATATAAACTAAGATAGGCATGAGCGCGGAGAGACTCCTTAATTACCATTTTTTCAGGATTCATTACCAAACGTACTGAAGTTTGAGTGTTATCCGTCAAAACTTTCTCTAAAGCTTCAATCTGCTCGTAAAATTCATAGGGAGCATCCATTACCTCCTTATCTGGTAGAGAAAAACCAGTAATTGGTTTAAAGATTGGCTCAAATAAAGGTCTTAAAGCAACGGACATTCCTTGCAAAGGTTTGTAAAAACGTCTCATATACCAACCGCCTACTTCTGGTAAACTTAAAAGCCTTAAAGCTGTTCCTGTGGGTGCAGAATCAATAATAAGAACCTCAAAATCACCCTCATCATAGTGGCGTTTCATTCTGACCAAACCAAAAATTTCATCCATTCCTGGTAAGATAGCCAATTCCTCAGCTTGAACCCCATCTAGTCCTCTAGCTTGCAGAACTTGGGTAATGTAACGTTTAACTGCACCCCAATTACCTTCTAATTCCATTAAAGCATCTAGTTCTGCACCCCAAAGATTAGGACGGACTAGTTTAGGTTCATGACCTAACTCCAGGTCAAAACTATCAGCAAGAGAATGAGCGGGGTCTGTGCTTAAAACTAAAGTTTTATAGCCGAGTTCAGCACAACGCAAACCCGTTGCAGCAGCTACGGAAGTTTTACCAACTCCGCCCTTACCAGTCATCAAAATTACGCGCATAAGAATATGTAGTCCTAACTGAGAAATCTTTACATTACTTATAATTATTATTCATTGTGACACTTTTAATTCCTAATTAAGCAGGGGGTTAGTGTCAAGGCAATCTTGGAAACAATCTCGACAGCACACCAAGATTTTTTAATGTTCTTGAAAAACTATCCTCTTCCAAAATATGACACGCCTATTCTTCCTTATAGAAGAGTACTATCTGATGCTGAGTATGAACAAATATGGACAAAATTTGAGTCTCTTTGGTTAAAAGGTCACCGTTACACTGCCCTTCGGGTTCGACCTCTGCGGTGACCAGTGTTCCCCGGTCAACAAAGATGGGGATAAAGACTTTCATTCTATCGTAGCTGCGATCGCCATTTTTGCCCCCGGTACTTGACGCAGACGATCCATTACCTTGACTACTTTTCCATGTTCGACTTTTTCATCGGCATTAATAATTACCAGAGAATCAGATTCAGGTTTGACTAACTCTGTTAGTTTTTCCTGTAATTGTTCTAATTGAATCGGCTGGCGATCGATAAACATCTTACCATCTGCTTCAATGGTGATGTTAATTTGGACATTTTGTTGTGGTTCTGATGTTTGAGCAGAAGGTAAATCTAC
>JASJDI010000294.1 GCA_030065155.1 Xenococcaceae cyanobacterium MO_188.B29 | reverse complement strand
GTCGTTTAAATAAGGATTACGAAGTTTTACCCGCAACTTCTGAAACTATGATTCGAGTTGCTATGATTCGTCTTATGTTAAGAAGACTGGCATAATCTCATACTTTTCAGACATCCTCTAAGAAACTGCACCAGTAAAGCCAAAAGTAGTGCCAAAAGAGTTATCATCATCGTTGGGAAGACGATGGAAAAAAACAGCACTTTCATCTTTAAAAAAGGCAATGGTAGGAGAAATAGTAAATTGCCATCTTTCCTTTACAGTAGCGGTGAAAGGAAGTTGCAGAGAAACAAAGACATCTCGATTATTTATCTCAATTTCTTCTCCACCTCTGGTAAATAAAAATCCACGAGTCCCCCAAGAAGCAGAAACAACTCCACTAAGAGATTGAGTATCCTCTGAATTTTCCCATAGTTTTTGTTTTATCTCTATCGCTGCTTCATTATCTTCTGTTCTTTCCGAGATAAAATCTCCCTGCCTGGCGGGAGAACTACTATCTACCCTTTGAAATTGCAGTGTTAGTTCCAATTTATCAGTAATTCCCCAACTGAAACCAGCACCAAAGTTAATGCCTGTATCTCCATCGTCTACTGCTCCTGGTACTAAGTCAGGCAAAAAAAACAAACGATTATCAAGGTTAAAAATTACCTCTCCCTTCCGCAAATGTTTAGCCGTGGGTTGAGTAAATACTCGATCGAGTAAAGGACTTATGCTAAAAATAACTGGTGGATTTACTTCTCGTGTCTCTGACTTGAGCAGGTTTGCATCTCTCTCATGGATAGTATCTATTTCATTAGCAATAGTTGGTAATTCTGCTTTGATCCACAATAAAGTTACCAAATGACAAAGGAAAAGAAGTTTTTTAGACATTTAGTATAGATAAATTGGACTTGCAGTAGATTTTACTCTGAAATCAATGGTTAATGGTATCTTATGGGAGTGGTTGTACAGTAAATATATTTTTAAAGCTATTAGCAATTAGCCAGATAAGAAAATCAAAAATGACTCAATATATTCCTCTCAGTCAACGTTCTCTCTCTTTAGATCATCAAGAACTAATTCGAGTACTTACAGAGACAAAAAATATTCTGATTATTCAAGACCTTGATGGTGTTTGTATGAGGTTAGTAAAAGACCCTTTAACTAGAGAGATCGATCGTCAATATTTGGAAGCTACTAAATCCTTTAATAATCACTTTTTTGTCCTCACTAATGGCGAACATATTGGCAAACGAGGTGTTAATTGTATTGTAGAAAAAGCTTTTGCAGATAAAGTTTTAGTTAACAAAGAAGGTTTATACTTACCTGGTTTAGCTGGAGGTGGAGTACAATGGCAAGACCGTCATGGGAATGTCTCTCATTTAGGTGTTAGTGATTTAGAATTAGCTTTCTTAGCAGCAGTACCTAATCAAATAGAAGCTACTTTTAAGAATTTTTTCCAACAAGATTATTATGGTTTAAATCAAGATCAAATTGAAGAATATACTAGAGCATCTATTCTGGATAATAAAGTAACGCCAACAGCTAATTTAAATGTCTTTTATGATGTGTTCCAAGACCAGTTAGCAATTTATGCTCAACTGCAACAAATAATCAAAAAATTGCTGGATGAATTACTACAAGAAGCCGATCGAAAAGGTTTGAAAAATTCTTTTTTTGTTCATTATGCACCCAACTTGGGTAGAGATAATACTGGAAAAGAAATCATGCAACCCGCTCAAGCAAAAGATTCGGGAACAACTGATTTTCAGTTTATGTTACGAGGGGCAATCAAAGAAGTAGGTGTTCTAGTTATTCTCAATTATTACTATTTTTTACAGACAGGAACTTATCCTTTAGGTGAAAATTTTAATGCTCGACAAGCTCCTCATAATCATCAAGAATTGCTGACTTTAGTAAGAGAAAATTTCGATCCGAAAATCATGCCTCAAATTATCGGTGTAGGAGATACAGTTACTAGTAAAGCAGAGGTTAATGGCAATTCCCTTATCTTTAGAAGAGGTGGGAGCGATCGCGGTTTTTTACAATTAGTCCAAGATATAGGTCGAGAGTTCAATACAGAAAATATTGTGGCTTATATTGATAGTAGCGCAGGGGAAGTAAAAAATCGTAAACCTTTAAAAATGGAAAAGTTTACCGATAATCACAAGGGAATTGCTCGGGAAAAATTACGAGTAATAGAGGGACCAGGAGATTCTAGAGATACTAACGATTCTTTAACTTTAAATGTTGTTTTCCCAGGAGGTCATCAACAATATATTAAGCTATTTCAAGAAGCAGCTTTGAGAAAGTGAATTAATCTAACTGAGTGTAGAAGTGTATAAAGTATTAGATCTGAAGCAGAAGGGAAAAATTAGAGAATCTCCGTAAGCTCGATGGAAATATTCGGGAAAGCTTGAGGTGAAATTACCCCTTTTTTATACTCAATAATTTGGGAATAATTGTTACCTTTGGGGTGAGTATGAACTATCAGTTTTTTATTCTTTAGATCGATGATCCAGTATTCTTGGATGCTTTGACTGGCATAAGTTACAGCCTTTTGCTCTAAATCCTTTTGTAAAGTTTTATCAGATACTTCTATTAACCAGTAAATATCTTCAGCCAGAGGATGGCGATCGTCGTACAAAGACACAGGAAGCTGTACAATAGCTATATCTGGTTCTGGTTCTGAGTCATCCAGGGTAACAGGATGGGCTTCGTAGACTTTCGCTTGTCCCCTCATCAATTCCCTTAAATAGTCGGCGGTGCGATCGTTTACTTTTCTATGTTCGACACCCTCTGGACTCACTCTAACTATTTCTCCATTTAATAATTCTACTGGCTCATCCTCTAATAGCCCAGTTTCTATTAACTTGTGCCATCGCTCGATCGACCATTTATATCTAATAGTGTGCATTTAAAAGTCTTTGCCACAAACAATCACAAATCCATTTTAGAATTAATGAATTGCACCTGGAGGAAAAATTCATGAACTCCGATGATAAATTTGCTTTATTAGTAATTGGGATACCTTTAGTTGGTTTGATTTATTGCGGATTGGGAATTACTCTAATGCTATCGAGTACTGCGGTAAGAGATCATCCTTTAATTTCTGGAGCAACGTTTATTTTAATTCCCTTTGTTACTGCTGCATCGGTTTGGATTCGAGCTTCTGCTAAAGCCTATAAAAAGTAATGTAAAATTCAAGAGTCAGAATAAACTAAGACAATGGGTGAATTTAGTCGTACCTGGTGGGGAAATAAGTTTATAGCTGCGATCGAATCTTTTACCGACTCAGCCAGACTAGGAAGAGGACGTTCTTATGCCAGAGGGGGTAAGATTCTGGAATTCTATGTTAACAAGGGCAAGATTGAAGGTTTAATTAGAGGTTCAGTTAATCCCTACTTTGGCGTATATACAGAACCACGCTATCACACAGAAGTAGAGATTAAACCGATTGCAACTAAAAATTGGTCACAGATTATTCAAAGTTTGTCTAGTAATGCTAGCTTTGTTTCCAAGTTACTCCTCAATGAAGTACCAGATAATATTGAAGATAGCTTTTTAGCGGTTAATCAACGCCTCTTACCTAGCAGCAGTAAAGATTTTAAAACCTCTTGTTCTTGTCCTGATTATTCAAATCCTTGTAAACATATTGCTGGTTTATGTTACCGTTTTGCAGCCGAATTAGACGAAGACCCTTTTTTACTTTTTGAACTGCGGGGTTTACCTAAAGACAAGTTACATCAAGAGTTAGCTAAGACTCCTTTGGGTAAGGCTTTAATTGCTGGTTTGGGGGAAGAAAAAATTGACCCAGTACCAGTCTCTTCTTATTACACTGAACTGAAAACTATTGCAGTAGACGCAAAAACTAGTCTCAAAGACTTTTGGCAAGGACAAAAAAGACTTCAACCCAAGTTATTAGAAAACTCAGAGGCAAGTATTTCTGGAATTATAGTTAAGAAACAAGGTGATTTCCCTCCCTTCTGGCATAAGGATAATTCTTTTATTGCCACTATGGAGGAATTGTATCAAAGAGTTCGGACTAAGAATAAGGATGTCCTTTAAAGGTGCGAAACCTGCGTCCGCATACAGCCCCTCCTCAAAGGACGCAAGCCGACTTAGCAAGGGAACGCTTTCCGATGTTAAACCTTTAGTACATGAATGTACAAAGACTGCTCAAGAAATATTGAGAGCAAGGATTAGTCGGATTGACTAAAACTCGTTCTGACAAGGGGAAATATCGCATCGGGTAAGTAGCAAGTAGCAAGTTCGATAATGTCAGAGTTTCAAGGTAAATAAATGGTTACTCTATTTACGCCCACCTCTAGTAGTCAGTACAGATGAAATGACAGGCATTCAAGCTAGGAGAAGAAAATCTCCAGACAAACCAATGAAACCAGGACAGCCAACCAAAAGAGAGTTTGAGTATCTTCGTCACGGAACTCAAACCCTAATTGTCAGTTTCGATGTCAGTAGTGGCAAAATCCTACAGGAAAGTATTGGCCCGACCAGAACCGAATCAGATTGCACTGTTCTTGGCTTAATCAAATTGAAATTTGGTTCAGTATTTTGATGCGGAAACTTCTTAAACGCAGCAGTTTTCTGAGTGAGGGGGATTTAGCTACTAAGATTCTGGATTTCATTGCTCACTACAATGACAAGATAGCCAAACCGTTCAAGTGGACTTACAAGGGCAAGGCTTTAACCGCATAATGGTTGTCTTATTTCCGCCCACTTCTACTAGCACCACCTACAGATAAATATCTGCACAATGATTTGCATTTAAGAGATGTTCCTCCTGATGAACCAATCAATGCTCATTCCCATTTAATAGCCATGATGCTGAATAATAGTGCAACTATTCCTCTTGTTGAGGGAAAAATGGCATTGGGAAAATGGCAATCGGTATTATTTTTTGAATTAGATGGTCCTCGCCGTCGTACAGTTTTGATCCAAATTAGTGGAGAATAGAGACATTAAGCTATACTGCTTGAAACCAATACTGGAAATTGTAGGTAATTGTGACTAGATTCTTTTTGTCGATCGCTGCTATATTAGCAGGTTTATCTGTAGCTAGTGGAGCATTTGCATCTCATGCTCTTAAAGAAAGATTAAGTGAAAGGGCTTTAGCAATTTTTGAGACTGGTAGTAAGTATCAAATGTATCATGCTTTGGCTTTACTAGCGATCGGCGTACTTCTAAGTCGTAGTGAAGTAGCATCCACATTGTTAAATACGGCTGGTTTTGCTTTTATTGCTGGTGTAGTATTGTTTTCTGGTAGTCTGTATGCCCTCAGTTTGAGTGGGATTAAGTGGTTAGGGGCAGTTGCTCCCTTGGGAGGAGTAGCTTTTTTAGTAGGTTGGGGTTGTTTAGCTGTAGCTGCTTGGAGTTTTAAATAATTGCTTGATTTTTTCAAAATATTTTGTTAATCAAGTCAGGAAGTTGATTACAGATAGTAAGAATTATCTAGTTTTCTAACTTAAGCATCTACATAGCCTTTGATTCCTGCAATTATCACTTTAGCAGCAGGGTGATCTATTGCTTCTTCTAAAACTGTAGCACCAGCTTCTTTGATTGCATTAATTACTCGTTGTTTCAAAGATGGATTATTTTCTATCTTTTTTAAAATTTCGGTACTTAGCATCATTTGTTCTACTGGTGTTTGACTAGGATAATCTAGAGCTAGTTGATTGAGGAGTTCTTTAATATCTCTAGAAGCTTGAGCTAGATTTTGAGAGTTATAAATGTTAGTAGTGTTTTTATCTCTACCAACATTATCACCACTACCATAATGAGTTTGATTAGTATCTGACATGTTGTTATTGTTTCCTTGTTGTTGTTTAGGATTGTTAATGATTACTGAAAATAGAGATTGATGTGAATTAGAGAGATCGTTGTTATCTCCTTCCTCTTGAGTGTTATTGCTCCCAATAATTACATCATCGATTAAACTAAGAACATTGACCATTTGAAAGCTATTTCTGCATTGAATCTCAAATTGTCGGTGATTTTTAAATCTTTGTAATTCATCAAATGGATAAAAGTAAGGTTCTTGGCTATATTGACATATGGAGCAATTACAAGGAATTAATTTACTATATTTCAATTGTTGATAAGAATCATGAATTTTATCAATTTCGTGAGTAATAATAGTCATCAAATCTCGTTTATTATTGCCTACAACCCTAATTTTTAGTTCGCGCTTACTGTAATATTCAATGACTTCAGCTAGGGCATTATTTTTCTTGAGTATAATTCCACTTCTCCAAACATATTTCTGTTGATAAATATGTTTGTGCATAGCAACAATTAACTGTGTAATGATACCTTTGGGCATAAATTGATAGGTATAGCGTAAAATTAAATTGCTATGCTCATCCCAATTATATTGAGGTTGATTTTCTGTTAACAATTGGGGGGCGATATAAGTATTATTATTACCAGGAATTGGATAGCAGAGTTTAAACTTTATCATTAGTTGAAGAAGCTCATCCTGCACATGGCTATATTTGTCATCAGACCAAATATCAGCTAAATCAGTTTTAGTAAAGCGACCAAGATTTTGACGAACGGTATCATTATCAAGAACTTTATAGACAGCATCAGTACCCCATTCAGGTTTGAGAATAATAGTTTTTTTCAAGAGAGAGTCATCCTGGAAGTGAAGGCAAACGCCTAAATCATGGAGATAACCACTTAGCTGTAATTTATCTTCAAGTCTGGTAAAACCATTATTTTCACAGATAGTTAGATATTCTTGTATAAAAATATAATTACGAGAATCATTTTCTAAAAATTTACGCACCTGAACCCAAGTTTTAGGTAATGCTTGCCCGATGTGATCTAAGTTGCTAATGTAATATTTAATATTAGTGATAACTTGCTCTAAACCTCGATTAGTTTTGAGATTAGTAGCTAGAGTTTCTTTGAGATTAGTAAACTGTCCTCGTAAAGCTCTTTCATTAATTTCTCTTTTGCGGTCTTGCTTTTCGTTTTTAATAATTAAAAGAGGGCTATTGTTGCTTAATAGTTCAACAATCTTAAGCCAATAATAAAAATCTGTATCTTCTTGACGAGTATCAACAACCAAAGTATAAAGAGAACGTTTAGTCAAGAAAAACTGATGAGTAGCATGATAAATTTCTTGCCCACCAAAGTCCCAAATATTGACTCTAAACTCTTGCTGATGATCTAGTTGGAAACTCCATTTAATAACATCAAGACCTTCAGTAGTTTTTTCATTATTATCTAATGGATAGCTTGGGTTTTTGATCTTTTTAGAGAGTGTAGTCTTCCCTGCACCTGGTTCACCAACAATTAATAATTTAGCTTCATAAATGTAATATTTTCCTTTTTCTGTGATTTGAAGAAAATATTTTCTAATAGCTTCGATACCTTTTTTTGCAATT
Organism: Xenococcaceae cyanobacterium MO_188.B29; assembly: GCA_030065155.1. Classification (GTDB taxonomy): domain Bacteria; phylum Cyanobacteriota; class Cyanobacteriia; order Cyanobacteriales; family Xenococcaceae; genus JASJDJ01. The sequence goes on along the minus strand of JASJDI010000294.1, from coordinate 487 downwards.
TCTATAGGTGGTTTTTCTAAAGGATTTTCAGTCAAATCTAGAGTAGCCAAATTAGAAAGACTTGAAAAAGAAATAGGCAATTCAGATAACTTATTATTACTTAAAATTAGTGTTATTAAATTAGATAGATTAGAAAAAGAATTTGGCAGGGCAACTAATTTATTTCTACTTAAATAGAGTTCTCTTAAATTAGATATGCTTGAAAAAGAATCTGGAAGTGAAGTTAATTCATTTCCAGCTAAATATAGAGTATTCAAACTAGGTAATCGAGAAAAAGAATTAGGCAATTCAGATAATTGATTATTACTCAAAACTAGTTTTGTCAAACTAGAGAGATTGCCAATAAATTCGGGCAGCTTAGCTAACTGATTTTCTCTTAAATTCAACGTAGTTAAGCTAGAGAGATTACCAATAGATTCAGGTAGTTCAGCTAACTGATTTTCTCTCAAATTTAACGTAGTTAAGCTGGAGAGATTGCCAAAAGAAT
>JASJDI010000293.1 GCA_030065155.1 Xenococcaceae cyanobacterium MO_188.B29 | reverse complement strand
CCATAATCTTTGCTAGTGGGAAGATAGGCATAAACTTCCCCGTCTCCATTTCTTCTCCACATAAAACGAGTAGAAAAACCGTCCGTACCATCAGGAATATTGCCACCGCTAGCACCATTGCCACCAAAAAGGCCTGGAAGTTTCCCTCCTTTGACGAAATCAAAGTCATCGGCAAAACGAAGATAATAACTTAATCTCAAAGATTCATGAGGAGCTATCCCTAAGTCAGCATAAAATTGGCTTCCCCCTATAGGGACATTATCTTTGCGGGATATGCTGGGAGTAGCAGACCCTTGAGGATAATTTATCCGCATTACGTGTTCAAATCTCCCACTAGGATCGGTAATAATTTCTAGATTAGCTAACCCCCAACTCTTTTCTGGTCTAATTGCCCAGTTTGACTGCCAATTAGCATTATCAAATTGCTCAGACCAGAGCTTTTTAACAACAGGACTAGAATCAGTTTGACTAACAATCGGAGAAGAGCTAGTAGGAGAAGAAATATCTGAGCTAGACTGGCGACAACTACTTAAATTAACAATGGAAATAGCTGTTAGTATTAAGACTAAAAATGATTTAGTTAGTTTGGTTCTCATCTCGATTTCCCACTTTTTTCTCATCGGAATATAAATCCGATTTACAGATAATTATGCTCTAGGAGAGAGCGTAGCATATCAGCCATTGCTGTTTATTTTACGATACATTTGTTCTAGCCAATAAATCCTAATTAGGTTGATATTTAATTGCTAATTGTTCCATGAGACACTTTGATATTGTGCGTAGCTTTGGTATTCCTATCGAAGGAGAAAAAAGTTTAGAAAGTATCTATGCTTATGCTCCTGTATATCGCTTTAGTTATGGCGATCGAGATTGGGTGCTAAAACGTACTGCCGTGCGTAGTGATGGAGAGGCGATCGCTGCTTGGACGAGTTATCTTGTATCTCAGGGCATTGGTAGTGTTGCCCCTGTTCCAGATTTTGGTCAAAATCCCCGCAGCTTTCCTAGTGGTAAAAATGGGACAGAAGAAAACTGGATCATTTATCCTTTTATCCCAGGAATTCCCTACACAGGCAATTCTACTCAAATTCATTGTGCTGGCAAACTACTGGGTAAAATTCATGCTGCGGGAATGACAAGGGATTTTAATCTCAAAGTCAGTAAAACTGTAGTAGATGTAGAAGAAAAAGAGATTGAAGGAAATATCGACATAATTATCCCAGAAATTGACAAACTTAGTCCAGGAAAACGGGAAAATGCTCAAAATATTTTAACTTCCTATTACCAACGCTACCAAAAAGAAGCACTCACTAAACTACTCAAAATTGATTTACCTCTAACTAACTGTAGCTGGGACTATAAAGCTGCTAATTTAATTTATCAAAGTGATACTTCACCGATATTAGTCGATCCAGATCATTTATAACAACAACAATTTTATATTATTTAATTTAGAAAAAACAACAACAACTGTACCTGTTTGTGTGGTAAGGTAATTCCACTTTTAATTACATAAAGTAGAAGTGATTACGATAGAGAAAGCAATTGACCCTCAAACCGAGGAAAGATTTAGTTGTGTATTCGATACAGAAACCTGTTTGCCAGTAGAACCGATTCAACGATACTTAAACTACTGTCGCAAAAGACAATTAGCTGCCAACACGATTATAACCTATGCCTGTCGGTTGTTAGATTTTTGGCATTGGTTAGAATACAAATCTCTTAACTGGCAAGATGTTGGTTTAAATGAGTTAGCCGATTTCGTTAACTGGTATCTTCTGGGTGGAGAGGTAGAAGTCATCTGCGAAGAAGTTAGAGAAGTAGTATCTAAGCGCAGTCCACGCACTGTTAATCAGGCAGTAACCGCCATTCAAGGAATGTATGAATTCCACGCTGTAGAAGGTAGAATTGACGAAAAAAAATTTACTAAATTGGCTCATGGATGGGGAAAACGGGGAGGCTTTCTTCGGGGTATTGTCAAAAGCAGTCCCGAAAGATGGAAGCAAATTAAAGTTAAAGAACCAAAAATTTTTCCTGGGTGTTTGACAGATGAACAAGTAGTTCAACTGGCTAATGCTTGTTATACCTATCGAGACAGGCTGATAGTAATGCTTTTAAGAGAAACAGGAATTAGACGAGGTGAACTTTTAGGATTGCATCTGATAGACGTACAAAATTTTGATACCAGAGGACGGATTCGGATAATTCGACGTGATGATAATCCCAATGGAGCAAAAGCTAAAGGGACAGAAAGAGAAGTTATAGTTCTGCATAACCGCGAAGCAATACAGGAAACATTTCATGCTTACTTGTTAGAAGAATATCCCCCAGAAGCCGAAAAAGAACAACATGGAATGTTGTTTGTCAACTTAGATGGCAAATATACAGGAAAACCTATGACTAGTGCGAGGCTTAATAGCTTGTTTGAACAACTGAAAGACAGAACGGGGATAAAAGCTCATCCTCATCTATTCAGACATACTTTTGCTACTCGTATGCTGCAAGCAGGATATCAAGACCAATACGTGCAGCAGCTATTAGGACATAAATCTATCGTCACAACTAAAGATATTTACTCTCATGTCCTAGATGACATGAGTTTAGATGCTTATTTAAAAGCTAAGGAGGAAGAATAAATGTTGCCTCTTGAAGTATTACAAAAAAGAGTAGCTAATTCTGAACTGGGTCGAGAATGGATTAATGACCCTTTAATCAATAAGGATATTTGGTTATTACAAGAATTGGGATATACCTAAGAAGAATGCCAAATTAATGCTCACACAAATATTTACTTCAATAATTTTTCTTTGTCATGGTTAAAACTGTTAACAAAACTAACTGTCAAAACTGCCGTAAAAGAAAAGCATTCCATATCAAGAGCGATAGATTTAGCTAATACACTAAGAAAGCTAGATAAATTTTTATTAGAAAAAGGATATTGTCAACCATATTTATTAACCGATACAATTTTGTGGGAGTTTGTTAGCCAATTTACCGATATTAATGGTTGTCAAAGCATTATAAAGTATGCAGTCAATATATGGAAAGAAGAGCAGTGGCTAATAGTTTCTTTTACTCCTCGGAAATATAAGAGAACTCAGCCAAAAATTGAAACAATTTCAGAAGAGTTACTATATCAAATTTACAAAAATCTTGAATTGTTTCCGCCTTTACTAGAAAGATTATTTAGGTTGCAGTTAGTACTGGGATGTCGCATTGGAGAATTAATTCGGATGCCTCGTCAATGTCTTAAGAAAGAAGGTGATAAGTGGTTTTTATTGAGATGGATTGCAAAGCGTAAACGTTGGCAATTTTTCCAAATACATCCTTTGGTCGCAGAATTAGTTAGAGAACAACAAAAGTTTATTGATGCCGAATTTGGTAGTGATTCTAATTTTGACAAACTATTTTGCAAAATATCTGCTTCGCGAAATGACGGTGTTACTGGTGGAGGAAGATGTGAAGGAAGATTCACAGTAAAACCTATTTACTTATCACAAGTAATTACACACAAAATAATCTCTAAATGGCTAGAAGATTTTAGTCATTTAGCTGACTTACGAGATAAAGACGGCAAAAAATTTAAACTTACGAGTCATATGTTTCGTCGTACTAAAGCTAGCATCATGGCTTACTGCGAAGCAGAAGATGAATATATCGCTGCTGTACTGGGTCATAGCTCTTTAGATATGCTTCCACACTATCGAAAGCGTTCTTTGGAAAGGTTAGAGAAAGAAGCTGATACCAAAGGCTACGTAGATATGTATGGTCGATTAACTAGCTTCAAACCAAAAAAACGCAGGTATCAGAGATTAGCTGAACTACTAAAAGTGAGTACTCCACTGGGGGAATGCCATCGACCCACAATGTTAGGAGATTGTCAGTATCGTTACGCCTGCCTAAGTTGTGACCATCATCGAGTGATGTTGGAGGATAAACCTAAGATAAAAGCTGATATTAAAAGTTTAGAGAAAGATTTAGAACAAGCAAAAGCCACGGAAAAAGAGCGAAGAGTTACAGAGATTAATCGGTTATTAGATTTACTGAAAACCAGATTACAAGGATTAAAAAAACTACAAAATATTAAAGGAAAAAAAGTTAATGGGTCGTAAACGTATTCATCCCCCTGTTTCAATTCACTATACTTTGTATGGACAGCTAAAAGTCAATTGGGATAAAGAATATAATAATGAATTTAACTGTCCGCATTGCAACAAAACTCAACTTACAAACTATTCTTATGTTTCTAAAGGTTGCAAGCTCAAATTTAAATGTACTTCTTGTAAAGAAGACACTTATTTAACACATCCTCTTCCTTTTTATCCTATTTCAATTCATCCCACTCTATACGGCGAACTCCAAGTTGATTGGAAGCAAGAATACAATGATGAATTTAGTTGTCCTTATTGCGAAACAGGTAAGCTTGCAAATTTTCACTCCTACAAAAGCACAATTTGTCAACTTGGTGCGAAGTGTGACTCCTGTAAAGAAAATATTTCTTTGACTTGTACTACATATGCTCGTAATTATACACGTAGTGTAGCAAAACACCCTCTTATATCTACTCACCAAACTCTTGGAGGAACGTTAAAAATAAATTGGGAAAAAGATTATAATAACGAATTTATTTGCCCTCAGTGTAATCAAGGAAGGCTTATGAATTTTCGTCATCCATCAAAATCTCTTCATCAATTAGTTTTCCAGTGTAAGTTATGCAATCGTCAAACTTCACTATCATATAAAATTCAGGCTCAAATTAGAAGTTATATTCCAGATATAAATTGCCCTAATCCTATCTGTAATCAAATTGGTCCCAATGGACAGAAAGGATGGGTATATAGACGCGATAATAATAGTTACAGCTGTTACTACTGTGATATTACTTTTAAGCCTGAATCAAAATATCACACAAGCTGGATTAAGCTTCAAAATAAGAATGAAATAATCCCTTTTCGATTTGATGATGATAAATGGGATTTGAGAAATTTCTATGATACTCCTCGCCATAAGATAATGAATTTACAAACGATTAAGCCTAAATGGTACCAGTTACAAGTAAAAAAATATTTATACTATCTTCTTAAATCAAATATTTATTCTTTCTCCAGTGGAACGATTGAAATTATGGTGACAACTCTTCGACAATTTGGCAGTGTTTTAGAAAAATTGAAAATTTTCAATATAAATAATGTTGAGCGTAAAACAATCTTAATTTTTTTAGATAATCAAAAACATAAAAGTAATCAAACAATTAACAAAGACCTATCCAACTTAAGAAATTTTTTAGATTGGCTAGAAATAGAGACAACACCTTTAATAAAAAGTCGTGATTTTTTAAAAATAAGTAAAAATGATGTTGATTGGTTAGATGAAATAATCCGCAAAGCAATCAAACAGCATTTACATAAAATTCCTGAACCTCTTGCTCATCATTATTTAGTGCAAGAATTTACGGCTGCTCGTCCAGAAGATATTTGTAAAATATCTTTTGATTGTTTAGTGGAAGAAGAAGGCAAATGGTATATCAAATTTTATCAACATAAAACATCTCGATGGCACAAAATATTAGCCAGTCGTGAAATACGAAAAATAATTGAAAAACAGCAAAAATGGATAAGACAAACATTCGATGCCAACTATCCTTATCTATTTTGTCATTTTTGGAATATTAGACAGAAGTATTATCCTATCTTTCCTAATCTAAGATCTTTGCCCATACCACCTCGAACAAGAGCAAATACTAATCCAATGGTTAAAGTTATCCGAATGATGATTGAGAAAGAAAATATCTTGGATGCTAACGGACAAAAACCATACTTTACTGGCGAGATTACTCGCCCTTCTAAACTACAAGAGATTCGCACTAAATATGGAATAGAAGCTGCTCAACTCTATGCTGACCATAAAAGCAGTCGTACAACTATTCAACATTACACTCCTCCCACAAAAGAACAAGTAGCCGAAGTAGATTTACCATTTCAGGAACTTCTGATGAATCCTGAGAACAGGTTTCTACCTTGGCAATCTCTACCAGAAAGTCTACTCAAAAATCCCAAGGCACACGAATTAGATTTAGAAATCGCACCTCGTTTAGTAGTTTACGGACATTGCGCTTTAGACCCCAAAACCCCTTGTCCTCTTAACCTTTTTCCCAAATGTTATGGCTGTTCTAGTTTTCGTCCTAGTACAGGCAAATTACCACTATATGAACGCCAGTATCAAGGAGAACAACAAAGATTAACTGAAGCTGAAAAAGTAGGTGCAGAACTAGCACAGGAAGAAGCTCGCAGCACCATTGAAGCGATGGATAAATGGCTACCTGAGTTAAGGAGATTAGCTAATGGCTAATCGAGAAAAGCAAGCTGAAGTTCTCCGTCGCACTCAGACTAAGAGAAAGGAGCAGAAGAAAGAACAGGTACTAAAAGCAATACAAGAGATACAGAAGCAAAAAAAACCTCTAACTTTTAAGAATATAGCTACTGTAGCAGGTTGCTCTATTTCCTACCTATATAAGTGGGATGAGATTAAAGCTTACATTCACGAACTTCAACAGAAGAAAGAAACTACTCTTAACTCCTTAGAAGAAGATAGTAAACATCGACCTCATAGTCTCAAAACCTTACATCAAGTAGCGAAAGATAAAATTCGCAAACTAGAAGCTGAAATTAAAGAACTGAAGCATCAGAATGAAATTCTCAGAGGTCATGTAGCTGAAATCTATGAAATCAGAGATGAAAATGAAAGACTGCGAACTCAATTAAGAGAGTTAACCAGTCCCAAGCCTGCTAGTAAAGTAGTTTCTATTACCACACCAATTAAAGAAAAAAAAGCTACTTTTACTCCAACAGTAACTAACAATGATACTGAAGAATCAGTAATTGATTCTATCAAAGCAATGGGTCTTAAAGTTAGTAAAAAGTTAAAAACAGAAATATCGAATAGAGATATAGAGAAAGTCAAATTATCTATCGAAGCATTTAAGCAATATCGCGATAATCATGATGTAAAAAGCCAAGAGGCTTGTTTGCTATCAATGATTTGTGATGAAGCTGAACCTAATACGGAGAGTAAAGCCCAAGTCAGTATTAAGCCTCAAGAGAAAATTGTTACAGCAAAAGGCAAGTCTCCCAAGAAATTAGTTGACCCCGACAAACTCAAAAAACTAAGTAATCTTTTTAATAAGAAGAATGATTAATAACGATACATTTTTAGGCAACATTGAAGCAGAAGAAACCATATTAGGTGGGATTTTACTTGACCCTATGGCTATGAGTATCGTAGCGGATATGCTACCAGTAGAAGCCTTTTGTCTTCAGAGTCACCAGCAAATATATAAGACTGCATTAGAATTATATCAGAAAGATAAACCTACTGACTTAATGCAAGTTTCTACTTGGCTTGCTGACCATAATCTACTAGATTAAAGTAGGAGGTACAAATAAGTTAGGTCAATTAGTTAATCGTACTGTATCAGCAGTAAACATTGACCGTTATGCTTTAATTGTTCTCAATAAATATCAACGTCGTCAATTAGTTCAAGTAGGTCATGAAATAGTTGAACTGGGTTATGACACTACTGCTGAATTAGAAACTATCTTTGATACTTCTGAAGAAAAGATATTTAACCTAACTACTAATAAACAGGATAAGTTTCAACCAAAACTAATTAGTGACTGTTTGGCTCATGTTTTTAATAAGATAGAACAAGGTTCATCACCTGCCTATCCTACAGGTTTAACTGATTTAGATTCACTCATTGGTGGACTAATCAAACAAGATTTAATTGTAGTTGCCTCTCGTCCAAGTATGGGCAAAAGTTGGTTGGGCTGTTATCTAGCTAATCATATTGCTCAAGAAGATAATGGAGTAATGGAGATTATTGTCGGCAAGAATCGTAATGGTGCTACAGGTACTTGT
>JASJDI010000292.1 GCA_030065155.1 Xenococcaceae cyanobacterium MO_188.B29 | reverse complement strand
GGCGAGTGCTTACTATAATCTGAACGAAAAAATCAGCATTTCCCCCTTGTCTTCCTTGTCCTCCTTGTCTCCCTTATCTTGATTTTAGGCTTAAATGTAAAAAGTCTACCCTTGTAAGGTACCTCCGCTCCCCTGCTCCCCTGCTCCCCTGCTCCCTTGCTTTCCTAACCTTAATCTTTTGTTTACAAACAGTCTCTTATTCCTCACTACTCCCTACTCATTACCATTTAAAGCCTCAAAACCAGAAACAATATCTAGTAATTCTTCGGTAATAGTTGTTTGACGCTGATGATTAAACTCTCGATTAAGCTCGGTTAGACGTTCGGCAATATTTTTTTCTGCCATTTGCATTGCCGTTAGACGACTAGTATTTTCGCTTTTTAAAGATTCTGCACAAGCACGATAGAGAGAAACAAAGAAATACTGACGAAATAAAGCTGCTGCTAGACCCTCTTCATTCATGGTAAAAGTAGGCAAACTTTTAGATTTCCATGACCTCTGTCGTAAGTTGTTTAGCCAGGCTAAACTGAGAGGAAAAATTTGTAGGTCAGTAGGACGATAAGTAGCACCACTAAGGATTTGATTATATATAACTACAATTTGTTCTACCTGGTTTTCTCGTTGCCATCTTTCTAAAATTAAGACAATTTCTTGAATAGCAGAAGTAATCCCCTCCAGAGAACTAGGTAGGGTAAAACAATCTGCACAGTTATGTCCTGCTGCCTCTAAGCGATCGTATACTCTAGAACCAATAGCCAAAATAAGCGATCGATCAGCATTAAGATGAGAATCCCTAAGTTTTTCCTGGGTATAGCTGGTAATTCTTTCATTAAATTGACCGCACATACCCCAATCAGAACCAAAAACTACTATTCCCACGAGGCGATTAGCAATAGCTGTTTTTCTATATAAGACTTCTGGTCGATTTTTCAGGAGAATTTGTAATCCTAATTCTAAGGTGCGATTATACTCGCTTAAAGATTCTACAGCTTTTTCGTACTGGCGAATACTCACGGCTGCCAAAGCTTTCATCGTTTTAACTACAGACTGCAAATCATTTGCTACCGCAATTTTGTGTTTCAGTTCTTCAATAGTTGCCATTTTGATTCAACCAAAAAACTATTTAATATTTTTTTCCAATTCTTCACAACTTCTTCAAATTTCGCAACTATGATTTGTACAAGATAAAAGCAGAACCCAAGGAAAATTATGTCATCGAATTGGCAAGCAGCGACTATTAATACTAAACCTATCTCCAAGATGTTGTGTTATTACACTAATTCTACTCGTCAAATGCAGATTATTAGAGTAACTAATAGTGAGGATTTAAACCTAGAAAAAATTGTCTTTCATCAACAAAGAATTTTATTTGAAGCAACCGCAGAAGGACTGTTAGAAATTTACACCAGTCAAGCAGGGAAAAAAAGAATCGCCCAAATTATTCCTTGTCAAAATCTGCAGGTCGATCGAGTCGATCGTCAAGAAACTGCTATTGAAACTTTTACTTTACAAAAAAATAAATCTGCTTAGTTGCTTTTGTTTAATTATATTGGAGGGGAATAATTATGAAGATTTTTACTCGTTGTCCTTGTTGCTCTAACATTATGCTTCACCATGTCGATCGTGATAGAGAGTACTGGTTTTGCCGTGAATGTTGGCAAGAAATGCCAGATTTAGAAGTTGTCAAAGAAAACAAATATAATCAACAAAATAACATCATCAATTTATCTAGTGGATTGTTAAAGCGTAAAAATCCAGTATTGATATAAGTACGATCAATCAAGCTAATTTGAAAATTCCATTAATCAAGAGGGTTACAATGAGTACTCAAGAAGAAGCTAGAAAAGTAATGGCAAAATCTCGCCAACACAGCGAAAATAGACAACAGAATATGCTCAGTCGTGCTGAATCAGACATTGAACAATCATCTCAGTCTAAAATAGAGGTAGAATCTAGAAAATTGATAGTCAAACAACGAAAACACGATCGCCATCTAAGGAATTCTCTACTATCTCGCTCAGAAGCAGAAGTTAATCATAATGCCTGACAATGTCAAAAAATATCCCATAAATAGACAACAATCAGACCAAAATCGCCTTAATTCAAAGTTAAAAGAGCGGTTAGGATACTCAGGTATTTACTCTCAAAGAGATCCTCAGCAATTTTTTAATCATCTTTCTCTTTTAGAACAACAAAAGTTGCTGAAAGAATTTAAAGCAATGTACTTTCAAATTATCGTCGATTACTTTACCAATGAATCCGAAATTAACGAGCAGATCGATCGCTTCGTAGAAAAAGCTTTTTTTGCCAACCTTGCCATTGGTAAAGTTGTAGAAATTCATATGGAATTAATCGACTCTTTAGCTCGTGAGCTAAAGTTTGAAGGTTTACATACAGAATATCTCAGTGATTATCGTTTAACTTTAATTGATGTGATTGCTCATCTGGGAGAAATGTACCGTAGTGTACTCACCGAAAGCTTTGTCATTTCTGGTTGTGCTAATGATTAGTGTTTAGTTGATTTATTGGTTAGTAGAACTTAGATATTTTAAGGATAAGGCTTTGCGTACTGCGTAGCGAATCTCTTCGAGATCTTCTTTACCCAATTTTTCACCAGCCTCAATTTTTTGACATACATCAGGTAATTGTTCTATAACAACTTTCCGCACTACCTTCTCTACAAGCCTAATTTTTTCTACGGGAACATCATCGAAAATCCCTTGCGTAACGGCGAGTAAAATAGCTATTTGTTCAGCCACAGGAATAGTTTGATATTGATTTTGTTTGAGAACTTCTCGGACTCTTTGACCCCTGGCAATACTTTTTTGAGTTGCTTCATCCAAGCGCGTACCAAAACGAGAAAAAGCCTCTAATTCTTCAAACTGCGAATAGGATAAGCGTAAATCTCCTGCTACAGCACGATAAGCAGGTAACTGAGTTTTCCCCCCAACACGAGATACAGACTTTCCTACATCAACCGCAGGTAAAATACCTTTGTGAAATAAGTTAGGAGTGAGATAAATTTGACCGTCAGTAATAGAAACTAGATTGGTAGGAATATAAGCTGAGATGTTTTGTGCTTCAGTTTCTACTATGGGTAAAGCTGTCAATGAACCACCTCCAAATGCGGGACGCAGATGGGTAGAACGTTCCAAGAGACGAGAATGAATATAGAAAATATCTCCAGGAAAAGCTTCTCTTCCAGGGGGACGACGCAATAACAAAGATAATTCTCGATAGGCTCTAGCGTGTTGAATGAGATCATCATAAACAATTAGAACATCTTTCCCCTGTTCCATAAAATACTCTGCCATAGTGGTAGCTGCATAGGGAGTAATATATTGTAAGCCTGGAGGTGATTCTCCTCCTGCGACCACAACTATGCAATAATCCATTGCTCCTCTTTGGCGTAACTCAGCAATCAATTTAGCTACTGCTGAACTCCTCTGTCCGATCGCACAATAAACACAAATAACATCTTTGCCTTTCTGATTGATAATTGTATCGAGAGCGATCGCCGTTTTACCCGTAGCGCGATCGCCTAAGATTAACTCTCTCTGTCCTCTACCAATAGGAATCAAGGCATCAATAACTTTTATACCCGTTTGTAAGGGTACAGTAACAGGTGCGCGCTGCATTATTCCTGGTGCTTCTCTTTCTACTGGAAGCCTTTTTGCTGTAGAAATTGTCCCTTGATTATCCAAAGGACGACCTGTGGCATCAATTACCCTACCTAATAATTCTTCTCCTACAGGTGCATCTAAGACTCTCCCTGTTCGCAATACCTCACAACCCGCTTTTAAATCCTCACTATCATCTAATAAAATAATCCCCACTTCCTCGCGATCGAGATTGTAAGCCATTCCATAGCAATTCCCTGGAAACTTCACCAATTCCTCTGCCTGTACGCTAGGCAAACCCACAGCGCGGGCAATTCCACCACCCAAATAGGTTACAGTCCCCACCTCTTCAATTGCTAACTGAGGGTTATGTTGATCTAAAACCTGCTGGGAAATAGCAACGGTTTCATCTAGAAGATTTTGCCAGGATAAAGAATTTATATTGACCACGACATCTTTTTAAGAACACTCCTAAATTATAGATAAGGAAAAAATTTGAAGATGTTGTGAATATGTTTTGGGGAAAACTTTGAGTGAAAGGCGATTTCCTGAACATTAGAATTTGAATAGCTATTTTTTTGATTGTATGTTGTTAAGTAAATAAGATGATTAATTATCTAGAGAACGAAAATTTGTCTTTTGAGGAGTATTATGACTTCTTGAAAAGGAGCGATCTTGGTAGTCAGTATCCCCAAGAGCGTTTTGAAGAAAGGGTAAGAAAGCTCTTGACTACTCGCTCAGTCGCTATAACAGCTAGAAATAGTGAAGGAAAGCTGATCGGGGTCGCTTTTGGTATTACGGATTTTGTCTATTTCCTTTTTCTCACAGATTTGGGTGTGGACAGGGATTATACAAAACGAGGAATAGGGAGTGAATTAATGGTTCGTATCCTAGAGGCTGTTGGTGGAGAAGATGATATTACAGTTGTTACAGTCGCCAATGAAAACGCAACAGGCTTCTATGAGAAGTGTGGATACATATCTGAGAAATGTTTGTTTTGGAAGCCTTGCAAACTATGGAGTGAATTCAAAGTCATGTAGCACATCGCTATTAATAATCACATAGGATATTGAACCGATTTTCTTGTTCTCAGAATGGCTATTCCCATGCCAATAAAAGCAAAATTTCTAATCGTGCTACCAATAATCTGAGTTAGATCGGGAAATGCGAGCAAGCGAAACAGAAGATTTAAACTTACTCCGAAAATTAATAACCATCCTGTCCATCGTGGCAAAACTTGCACTCGAATTACAGAAGCACCAAACAATAATCCTCCGATAATCATCAATCCGCCGTGAAAAGTGTAGATACTGCCTAACTCTTCAAGTAAAGTAGAATAGTCTACTGCTTGTGATACCAAAGCGTACAAAGTCGTCCCAGCAAAGAAAATAAAAGATGCCCCATAAGCGATCGCACCAGTTAAACTCATCCAGCCAGAACGGGGAAGTTGAATAGCATAAAGACCAATTATCCAAAAAGGAATAGCAAGAAACGCAACATAGTTTATCCATAGTTGACTAGGAGAAAAACCACCTTTAGAGACTTCAAGAAGGTCAGACAAAATATGTAAAATTGGCGAAATAAGAGTTGCTAAACTAATAATTAAGCGAATATTTGTGGATAACATGATTAAGCTTACTTATGCTGCTCGGTTATTATTCTCAGACATAACTTTGGCTGTGGCTGTTTCTAACTCAGTTAAATAATGTTCTAAATGCCAAGAAATCTTATAACCTCGATCAGCTAAGCTGCCAGGCATAGCCTGATCGCGCAATTCAATGCCACAGATAAAATCTTCTACTATTTCAAATTGCACCTCGGCATTGGGAGCAATTTGCTCTCGAATAGCAGTAATTACGCGCTCTTTTTTCTCTTCAGGAATTGTAAAAGAACTACAGATGTTAATTATATGGTTAGGATTGGGAACTGGTGCGGTGCTAATGGTATTTTTTTGCAGATCATCAAGGTTATGAAGGCGATCGATAAAAGTATCGATAATTTGTGTTTCTAAATTAGCATTGGCTAAATCTGCTAAAGCTTTTCGAGTCGTTACCGCAACTTGTTGACCCAAGCGATCGCGCAATTGATGAATAAACTTATGCCGATCGTGTTCTAAAGTTCTATACCATTGGGAACGAACTTGCTCTACCTCAGCTTGTGCTTGTTGAGTTAATCTTGCTTTTTCTTGCTCTACTTCTTGTTTTGCTTCCTCTAACCAGGCTTGCTTTTGTGCTTCTAACTCCTGTTGTTTTTGCAGATATAACTTTTTTTCTGCTTCAGCATCTTTCTCTTTGCTTGCTGCCGTGGCTAACTGACGTTCAATTCTTTGCGATCGCGCTTCCATTGCATCAGTGATAGGTTTATACAAAAACCGCTTTAGTAAAGCTACTAAAATTAGAAAGTTAATAATTTGAGCAATAACAACAAAAGGATCGATAAGCATAGTTCGGAGTTCGGAATTAGGAGTTAGTAGTTAGTGGGTATCACAATTTATTACTTATTACTCATTACTCATTACTTATTACTTATCCTCCTGCTTTCTCGATAAAGTAACTCCAAAAAGGATTAGCAAAGATCAAAATTAAAGTAATTACAAAACAGTAAATAGCGGTTGACTCTACTAATGCCATCCCCACAAAGAGAGTACGGGTAATATTTTTAGCTTCGTCTGGTTGTTGAGCGATCGCATTTAATGCCTGTGCTAAGGCTTTACCTTCTCCCAAGGCTGGACCAATAGAACCAATAGTAATTGTTAATCCTGCGGTTACGATGGATGCCATTCCAATTAGTGCGAGATTATCCATAGATGTTTTGTTAGTAGTGGTGATTAGTAGGGGCGAACGGCCGTTCGCCCCTACTAGTTAGTGATTCGGAGACTGCCCATAAAATTAGGTATTTGAAGTAGCTGCTGCAATAAAAACCATAGCTAAAATAGCAAAAATATATGCCTGAATTAATCCTGTTAGCAATCCCATAGCTTGCATAATTATAGGAAAAAATAACGGTGCGATCGAGAGTAAAATAGCGACGATCATCGTGCCACTCATGACGTTTCCGAATAGACGTACAGACAAAGAAATTATATTAGAAAATCTACCAATAAGATTAAACGGCAACATGAAGGGAGTAGGCTGAAGGTAGTATTGTTTAAAGTAACCCCAAAGTCCTTGTTTTCTGATGCCATAAAGAGGAACAGCAAAAAAAACGCAGATAGCTAGGGCAGCAGTAGTAGAAAGAGAACCTGTAGGCGGTTGATAGCCAGGAATTATGCTAAGAAGATTGGAAAAAGCAATAAAGATAAAGAGAGTGCCAATAAAAGGAAGATAGGGTTCTGGCTTTTGTTGGCTAACTTCTTCGATCTGAGTTTTAATTCCTAACACCAATACTTCTAACAAATTTTGTCCTCTAGATATCTTGGTAGATGCCGATAATTTGCGGGTAATTAACCAAGAACCCAAAATAAGCAAAACCATGATCAGCCAAGTAAAAACCAAAGTTGCATTAATAGGAATTATGCCTATCTGCTGGAAAATGGTTTGGTCTGGAGTTAAATTCATATATCAAGGTTTAATTTGATTATTTAAGTTCAATATTGTGGTTTTTTGCTAATTGCTAATTGTTGATGGTTATTTTCTCAGCTTCATTTCTATTCTATAAAGAGATTGCGAATGTGCTATCAATGTAGATCGAAGTTAAATCAACACAATCGCTATAGTTCTAACCATTAAAAATCCCAGACAGCCACTCACTAAAGAAATTACATTATATAGTTCGATATTGCCACCAACAATTAAATATAAAAAGAACATACTAATTCCTAATCTGAATAAAAAACTAAATAGCATTAATCTGTAAGGATGTTTGTTTACAGGTAATTGCTGCACTGTCAGCCACAAACCACCAAAGTAGAATAATCCTAAACTAGCTCCGACTATAAAAGCAATAATTGGTATCAATGTTTTGTTCCATCCTAACTATGGGCAATTATCTTAAAAATAAAACTTGAGGAATTTGTGATAGCGATCGAAAGAAGACCAACATAATCTTTTATAGTACTGATTTCTGTAGTAAAGGACGCAATAGCAATGGAAAAATAATACAAGTTATTGCCGAAACCAAAATCATACTAGTAAATCTAAAATTCTTTAATCGGTAATCTACAATTGCCTGACTTCTACAGCTAATTTGAAACCTAAGTTGCCGAGAATACTGCGGACGCTATTGAGTTGAGGATTACCTTTTTCTGAGAGGGTTTTGTATAAACTCTCCCGATTGCGGTTAGTAGCTTTTGCTAGTTCGCTCATGCTTCTATTAGC
>JASJDI010000026.1 GCA_030065155.1 Xenococcaceae cyanobacterium MO_188.B29 | reverse complement strand
GTGGAGAAAATAGCTCAGGTTGATGATTCGGTTAACACTCCCGATGTGGAGAAAATAGCTCAGGTTGATGATTCGGTTAACACTCCCGATGTGGAGAAAATAGCTCAGGTTGATGATTCGGTTAACACTCCCGATCACAACAGTTTTCTCAAAAGAAAAATCAAGGCACGTTTAGATAAACATTGCCATTAATCACTTATCTCAACCATCAAGTATTTTTAGCAAGTATTATAGTATTTCAAATAAGTTTCTAGGACAGTCCAATTACTTATAGCGGTTCTCGTGACTGTAGTTTAGACTGAGAAAATCGCAATTATTTAAAGTTGTTATTTTAGCAGTCATCGATGCAGTTAAGGGCATCGCGGGTTTTTCCTTGGAATGAAAACCATATGCAGTCTCTAGTTACAAAGCAAGAAGTTATTTTAGTAGTTGATGACGATAACTATAATCTCAAGATATTGTCAGAAATTCTGAGCAATAAAGGATATAAAGTCTTAATTGCTCAAAACGGAATCAATGGAATAGAAACAGCTACAACAGCTATACCAGACATGATTCTATTGGATATTAAGATGCCTCAGATAGATGGGATTGAAGTTTGCCAACGTTTAAAATCTAATTTACTTACTCAACATATTCCCATTATTTTTATAACAGGTTTATCAGAAACAGAGAGTAAAGTTCAAGGATTGACCATGGGGGCAGTAGACTACGTAACCAAACCTATTGAAGAAGAAGAAATATTAGCTCGAATTAACACTCATCTGACGATTAAGAATCTGCAACAAACTTTATCACAACAAAATAAACGACTAGAAGAGCAAGTACAACAAGAGCAGCTATTTACTAAGATCGCTGAGCGTATTCGCTCTTCCTTAGAATTGCCTAAAATTTTAAGTAAGGTAGCTCAAGACATCCAGCAGCTATTAGAATGCGATCGCGTGTTAATAACCAGTGTTACTGACAATCACGCTAGTCTCGAAGCACAGGTTGTTGGTCAAGGAATCAGTAAAATTTTAGATCGAACATCTACATGGCAGACTCTTTACTCCGATCGAGAAAAATATCCTCAATACCAGGAAGGCTATTGTTATAGCTTTGAAGATATTAATACTTTCAAAGACCTTATACTACAAAAACTATACCAACAATGGGATATTCAAGCAGAATTAGTTATCCCTATTTGGCTGGATACTAATCAAGCAGTTCACCAAATTGAACCAGAAGAGTATGAAATAAGTCCACCCTCTAAATGTTCTTTTTTGTCTTTTTGGGGATATTTAATTATTCATCAATGTAATGCTCCTAGACAATGGCGATCGGAAATTTCCTTACTTCAGCGTTTATCAACTCAATTATCCATAGCAATTAAGCAAGCTTTACTTTACCAAAAGATCAAAACAGCCAATATAGAATTACAGAAATTAGCTGTGCGCGACTCTCTAACTCAGGTTTTTAATCGTCGCTATTTCGATCGACAACTTGCTTTGGAATGGCGCAGATTAACGAGACATCCTTCTCCTTTGTCTTTGATTATGGGCGATGTCGATCATTTCAAAATTTATAATGATACCTATGGTCATCAACAAGGAGATGAGTGTTTACGCCAAGTCGCCAGAGCGATCGCTACTTGTACAAGACGACCAGCGGATTTTGTTTGTAGATACGGTGGAGAAGAATTTGCGATTATTCTACCTCATACTCATTTGGAAGGAGCAGTCAAAGTGGCACAATCCATCAACATAAAAGTCCAAGAGTTAAACCTAAAACATGCTAATTCTCCTACTAGTTCAATTGTCACAATTAGCCTGGGTGTAGCTTGCACAACACCTAGTAGAGATAGTGATGCTCAATATTTAATTGAAAATGCCGATCGATCTCTCTACAAAGCTAAAAGTGAAGGAAGAAATCGCTTAGCAGTTTATCAACCTGATTTCAATTCTTAATCTATCCTAATTTTGGTTCGTAAACGAGGCGATCTCGCTTAAAGTAATGCCCATAGCGATCGCCAACAAAACTAATTTAGCGAAATCTGTTTCTAATAGATAAATGGAATTAGTCTCCAAGTTTTTTCTACTTAGAGCTTACTGAGAACAAACTCTAGGATCTTTGGGTTGGGCAGGAGAACCATTAATATCAGTCTTATAAGCAACTAACTCCACAACCCCATTCTCATGAAAAATCCATCCTTGAGCCTCCACAATTTCCTTTCTCTCTTCTGCTACCTCCTCTACAACCCTGCTCCTCTGCTCTTCTTCTTCCCCAAAGGGTACAGGTTCAACCAAATCTACGGCAATCACTCCCTCATCTCTTATTTCCGCAAGATTAGGTGCGTTACCACCCTTGGCTGTATAGTAAAATTCACTATCTCTGGCTAAACTACAAAGACTGAAAACCACTAATTTATCAGGATCTATTACAAATCTAGGTAAGTCTTCTATGCCCTCGGCAGGGTTATCTTCTAGTTCATTGATGGTAATTGTGCCATTTAAGCCAAATTGGGAACTAGGATCGATATCGTTAGTACCATTGCTGAGACGATTGCCATCATTATCCGTAGCTCTTCCTTCTTCTAAACCAAAAATTCCTTGAGTAGTAATAGTTATATCTCCACCTCTTCCTTGTTGAGCGTTGGCGATAATATCATTACCTTCATTTTGAGAAGGGAAAGCAAGGACAAAGCCAGCATTAATATTAATATTACCGCCATTAGCATCTCCTAAAGCTTGAGCGGAAATAGTACTGTTATCCCGTAAAGTTAAATCCTCAGCAATATCCAGAGTAATATCGCCACCCGTACCTAAAGGGGTTGATGCTGATAAAGTTGCTCCGTTTTCCAAGGTTAAGGAGTTAGCTACAATAAAAAGATTACCTGCACTTCCTTGTCCTAAACTCTCTACTGATATCTCCGCCTCATTGGTGAGAGAGAGATTATTAGTATTGATGTTAATGTCATTGGCATTGCCTACTCCAGATTCTAATACTATACTAAAAATCCCACTGGGAACAGTTTTATTTTGAGATTCCCCATCGGCTGAGATAGTATCTGAGGCTTGTATGATGATATTCCCTGCATTGCCTACTCCAAAAGTACTGGCAGTTACCACACCTCCTTGTGTCAGATACAGATTAGCCGTATTGATATCGATTTTCCCGCCAGTGCCTATTGCATCTTCTGCTGCTATACTAAAAATGCCACTGGACTCTCCAGCTTGAGATTCCCCATCAGCCCAAATAGTGCCATCTACATTAATAGTAATCTCCCCCCCATCTCCTTGTCCGAAAGTACTGGCCGATACTATACCTCCCTGTGTCAGATACAGGTTAGCCGTATTAATATCTATCTTTCCTGAGTCGCCTATTTCTGTTGATTCGACAGTGCTGAAAATGCCACTGGACTCTTTAGCTTGAGATGCCCCATCAGCCCAGATAGTGCCTGAAGCTTCTATGATAATCGCCCCTCCATCTCCTTGTCCGCGAGTACTGGAAATTAATCTACCTCCTTGCGTCAGAGATAGATCGGTAGTTTTAATATCTATCCTTCCTCCAGTGCCAACTGCATCTACTCCTACTGCACTGAAAATGCCACTGGACTCTTCAGTTTGAGATTCTCCATCAACAGAGATAGTGCCTAAAGCTTCTATAGTAATGTTTCCCCCATCTCCTTGTCCGAAAGTACTGGCACTTACAAAACTTTTCTCTGTCAAAAATAGGTTAGTAGTAGTAATATCTATCCCTCCTGCATTGCCTACTCCCGATTGTTCTACCCGATTGCGAATAGTACTTCCTTGACTCACAGTAATATTATCTGTGGCATTGAGGGTAATATCTCCTGCTTGTGCTGCGGTTGAACCTGATTCTGGGGCTATTCCTGCTCTTAAATTACTCGCGCCTAATTTTCCCCCAGAAATTTCAAGATTACGAGCATTAACGCTAATACTACCGCCCCCTGCTGTTTGCACATTTACCTCTGCACCATTGGTTAAGATAAGATCACTCCTGGCTATTCCGTCAGGAAAAATTGTCGAATCAAGACTAAAATTATCTTCTGACTGTTGTTGAATAAAGCGTACTTGTCCTGCTTCGATTAATCCACCTAATTCAATTTTTGCTCCTGGTGCAATAATTTGTCCTCCAGTAATTGTGACATTACCACCTAAAAGAGCTAATGTTTCTCCATTGTTGACTTGTAAATTACTGTCATTAACCGTAATATTCCTGGGATTATTACCAAAATTCAAGCCAATAGGCATATTAATAGTCAGTAAAGGCGGATTATCTGCATCCGTTGCTAAAAATTCTACGTTATCACTGAAAACAATACTATCGGCAGTACTACTCACAAAAGAACCACCGATATTAAGCGAGGCATTTTCGCC
The DNA here is from genome assembly GCA_030065155.1 of Xenococcaceae cyanobacterium MO_188.B29. Classification (GTDB taxonomy): domain Bacteria; phylum Cyanobacteriota; class Cyanobacteriia; order Cyanobacteriales; family Xenococcaceae; genus JASJDJ01. The sequence goes on along the minus strand of JASJDI010000026.1, from coordinate 25,770 downwards.
AAAAATAATTCCTGCTGGGTTGAGCAAAAATAAATTAGCTGTACCATTAGCTCGAATTAAACCATCAATAGACGAAATATTTCCCCCTGTAACGCGAGAAAAGATATTAACGATATCGCTAGGGTTATTAAAGAAGGCTTCTGTTCTATTTAAGACAGAAAACTGCTCAAAACTATGAAATAAATTGTCTCCAGCGCGATCACCATCATCGATTCTGATCCCATTATCCGTAGGGGTTAAAGTACTATTGGTAGTGCCATCTACCGTAATTTGTGCTCGAACAGATAGTGTATTAGTACTACCTAAAAATAATCCGACAAGTAGTAAAGACAAGGGTTTCATGAAAGATACTTCTCAACTCGATTTCTTAAATTATACAAGTGTGAACTACGTCGCGCACAAGGCGACGACGCTTCCTGTTTCTGGCAAATGCTTTCCACAAGCAAGCTTATGGCGAGTCTTCTATTGCCTCCAGCAGCAGATGCTCTAACTTACAGCAAACGTTACAGTTTTGACAATGTTCCGCTATTCCCCGTGATTCGCCCCTCCAACCAGAAGTCAGTTTCTCCTCAGATAGTTGAGGGTTTGGCTTTTGGTTGAGTTGTAAGTTTTTCTTTTCCATTCTTCTAATATCTAGTTTTGCTTAATTTCGGACAAGTTTAATTGGATAGAACTATTGTGTAGATCAGCATTAGATGCACTTCCAACGCCAAATCAAAGATTGCTGAAAGCTTACAAAATCTGCAGGGGATTCATCTCTTCTTCTGGTAACGGTTCAGACAACCAACCTATCTTCACTGGTACATCATACAATCTTCCCGCGCCCAATCGCGAGTAAAAACATCGCAACTCTGGCACAATTACCTTAACTATTTTTAAGTCAATATCTGGGCGAGTTTGATTGAGTACTAAGGTTTCATATCCTGCCTGTTTAGCAATATCTACACAAGTCAACACATCCTCGTAGATATCATCGCTCCAACGCTGTTGATAATTGCTGTAAACCCTGGGTGTAACTCGTGAGTTGGGAGCTAAATAGGGCTGATTGGCTATGGTTGCGGTCATCATCCATTCTTGCCATTCCCCATCTCCTTGGCTAGCATCTATCTGATCGATTCCCAGTCCTAGTTGATTGAGTTCGGTTACTGCCCGCAAAATGGCAATTTTGGGATCAAAATGGGCACCATAACCAGCAATAATTTTCTCGTATTCCCCATCAGTACGGCGAGACAGGGCAACAAAGGCTGGAATCTCTAAATCGGTAGTCAAGTCTAATACCCACAGTTCTCGATGCTTGCGTTGATAATAATCTTGCAGTTGCAAGAGATAGGGTTCATCAAAGCTAGCTAAATCTACGCCAGGACGAGATAGGCGATTGTACCACCAAATCCCTACGCTATCCCGTTCTACTAACTCCATAAATCCCTGTAAAATTGCTTCTTCCAGGGTATTCCCAGCAGCATTACCGTTGGAGTCCGCCCAACAGAATTGATGCTCTTTAGACAAAGGATAATTATAATAACACCAAGCCGTAGGCAGATATTTATAGGTTTGTTCTGTCAACGACCAAACTGGTGTCCATTCAATTTTTTGCTTGTCATCAAAGGGTTGGGGTATCCAATCATAGGCAATTTTATTCTTGGCGTTTAACTCTTCCCTGTTCCTATACTGAGTGGGGCTAAAATGCAGACATCGCCTAGGGTCAATAGCTTTTTCTCCCAACTTGGCAAGAGTAGATTTTAGGCGGGGTTCGTCTCCTTGAAAAACTCCAGAATAACGTTCTACTGCTTCGCACAAACCACTAGCTTTCGATTGGCGGTCGGTTTTCCCTTTACCACCACTTTTGTATTGTAGGGAATGGCGCAGACTATTGAGATTAGGAGATGTGCCAAAGTGATGAATGGCTCTGTGGGTATGCACTAAACGATTATCGGGGTCAGAAGTACGGATTAAATCGGTGACAACTCCAGTTATGGGACTAATTAAGTGTTGGTACTTTTTGATAGCTTCGTCGGGGGAATAGATGCGATGTCCACCATCACTAGTAAACTGTTTTGGTCTGTTCTCAAGAGCAAGTGGTTGATTTCCTTGTTCACTGACGAGTTCGGGATTACCACAGACTGAACACTGAGGACGTTTCGGGAGAATGTGGGTTTCCAGGTTAAGATCGGTTTGATTAAAAGTGATAATCTTGCCTTCCAGGGTAGAAAAATGGCTGGTTTCTCCTACACTTTGTTTAACTATCCATTTGGCAATTTCAGTGGTGGTGAGGTCAAGAGCAGTTCTTAAAGTAGAAGGCAAAACAGCACGGGAAACGGGAAGACATTGGGGTTCTTTCTCTGACGTAGAGTAAGATTTTTGCTTCTGCAATAAGACAGAGGCTTCTACTTCCCGACTTCTCTGTAGACGGTGGTTAAGACATTCCCAACAACCTGTTTTACCTGGTTGAAAAATGGGACCCAACCATAGGAGTCCACCTACAGGTTTTACTAGTAACCAAGGTTGGTTAACTTCTAGAGCAATTTTGTTAATTTTACGTAGTTTTGGTTGCAGATAATCATCGGTTAAGACAACAAGTAGAGAATTGGAGTTAAATTCTGTGGATTCGGTGTTCCATTCTTGGGTTTTGATGCCAATTTCTGCTAGAGATTTAATTAAAGGCTCAGGGGAAACATTCCCAACACAAGTCAGGTAAATTTGGGTTTGCTGTAAATAGTAGTAAGCATCTTGAGGTTCTACATTTAGTAAACTCCAGAAGGCGGATTCTTCTGCAGTGAGTTCGGGGAAAGTTTCACTCAGATAGCCTTTATCTTCTAAGCGTTCCAAAGCATAGTTAATATCTTCTGGTTCTACCTGTCCTTCCAATGTACTAATGATTTCATCAATGGTGTGGTTGCCATCGAGAAGAGGAATAACTTGACAGTAGAGTTCGCCAGTAAGGACATGGGTACTGTTTTCTGCTAATAGATAGACGTGTTCTGGTTCAATTATTTCGATGCGAAAATGTGGTTTGATTTGTGGTCTTTTCATCGATCGATTGACTAAAAACTAAGAATTGTAAATAGAAAAATTAGGAGTTTGACTAGATAAACTCAACTGTTTTTTCGATTTGTTAGTATTTTGCCCGTAACTTTTGGTAAATACCAGGGGAAAAATTCAGGTATTTTTTCAGACAAAAAGCGATCGAGTTTTCTCGATCGCTTTTGATTTACAAATCCAAAGGCAGTAAGTCGATGAAGGTGATCCAGAGCGATCGGGCAGAGCCTGCCAGCGAAGATGATCGCGTTATGTGTCACCAAAGCACTTTCCCCATAATTATTCTAAAAAGAATATGGTTCTGAGCAATTTTGTTATCTACAATCTATACAATTCGATACACACCAGATTAGTCACTGTTACACCATAAAACGACGGTGTAACAGTGACTGGTATTCCCCAGTCAAAATTTAAGTCTTTCCCAAGTACCTGAATAAATACCTGAAGTTTTCCCCTTTTACTTTCTCAAGATTATTTACATAATACTAACGAAAGTTAAATAATCAGGAAAAAAATGACTTGTACTGAAAAGACATTAACGCAAAAGAAACTTCTTCTAGATCGGCAATTCAATTTCGATCGACAACAACGATTAGTAGCCTATTGGAAAAAAGTAGATAGCAAATTAGTTTGCCAATGGGTTGTTACATAAATTAAAAAGATACAAAAATACAACGACAAACAGGAGAATAGAACCATGAAATTACGTTTTTTAGGTCAAGTTTACTCTACCTCTAACAATCAAGTTGAAACTATTCCGTCAGGTTATACTGCTTGTTTTTTGGGACAAAGTTATACTCTTCGTCGTCCTATTCAAACCTTTAAATCTCAATTAGGTACAAGAAAATATCGTGGTGTAGCATATGGTAGTAAATAATATTATTAGGACGCTTTACCAAGTTAGAAATAACGGTTAAATTTTAACTTCCGTCAAATCTGAGCTTCAAACTCTGAGGCATTGCGGTCTTGGGGAGGCAGTGGGTTGGGCGGTTTTACCGACTTGAAGTGACTACCGAACTCTTTAGGGTTTTCCCGACTTGAAGCAAATGCCGAACCCGAAGGGCGAATTTCTGCTCAAGCTCAAACAAGCTAGATTTTTGATTTATGTAAAAGGTTAACTATGACCAAGAAAGATTCTGATTTACTCCCCCAACCTACATCCACGAGATACTACATATTGAATGGGGTTCCCGAAAATACATTGATTATTAAAGAAGAATGTTTTGATCGAACAGCAAAAGAAACAACTCCTACCAAGTCTTCAGAAAAAAAAATCATGTTTGCCTTGGGAATTATAGCTACATTAATAGTATTGAGTGTTTTTCAATTGTATCGTTCCCTAGAAGTTATTCAACCTAACCCAGAAGTAACCAAATCCAGAGGCTCATCTATCTCAAATACTGAAAAATCCTCAACAGCTATATCTAGAAAAGAATTTAATAGCTTAGAAAGTCACTAGATTTCTAAGCTAGGTCTAATAAATTATGGTTTAGCGGAAGTAATTGGCAATCGGGATAAATTTTGATTTGTTGTGTATTTTTGTCCGAATCTAAAAATAGGAATTAAACTTTTGATTTTTCAACATAGATCTACTAGAGTATAGATTTTTCGATCGAAGAAACCGAAATGTTACCGCTCAAATCAGCGATCGCCTAGTGTGAGGATTCGTTTAATCAATAATGACAGACTATAGCGGATTGGCTAATCTACATTCAAGTTACACAAGTATATTGAGCAAAAAGTTGGAGTAAAGGAAATGAAATTTTTCAAGAGAAGTACAAAACTGCAACAATCAAACAAGACTTTTTTAACTTTAATGAGTTCTTTAATTCTATGGAGTTCTATACTTACATCGGTAGCAACTGCTAATCTGACTCCCGCTATCTTATTTCAACCTCCACCAGAAGAAGAACAACCAGAAACTACGGAGGGAGCAGCTTCGCGCCGAAATAGAGAATGTTATCAAGACTTTGTTGTCAATCGACAACAAGAACCTATTCGCAATCGCCTCACTCTCACTGCAGTTGCACCAAATAATAACTATGGTCTAACAGTAAACGAGCGTCCTGATTTTTGGGTCTATTTGCCTAAAACTTCAGCACAGCAAGCAATTTTAACTATTAAAGAAGAAGGTATTAAGCCTCATTGGGAACAGCCTATTAAGTTAGCAGGGGATGTCGGAATTGTTAAGATTGAATTGCCAGATAATGCACCTTCTTTAGAAATTGGCAAAAACTATCAATGGGCATTAGTGTTAGTTTGTGGTAACAGACCAAATCCTAACGACCCAGTTGTTGCTGCTTGGATTAAACGTGTTGATGAATCTCAAGTGGTCGATCCAGACTCACCCAGGAAAAACATAATCCAAAAAGCAGCTTCCTATGCTGAAAAAGGAGTTTGGTATGATGCCTTAGATATCCTAATTGAAGAAAAAGAACTGTTTGTAGATGATTGGCAGGATAGGTGGTTCAACTATTTACAATCTGGTGGTTTAGATAAAATTGCTGATAAACCAATAATAAGTAGGGAGTAGGGAGTAAGTAATAAAAATATACCCAACGACTAACGACTAACAACCAACAACCAACAATTATTTGATTTTTTGATCGATTAAGCAGGATTTATCTTTATTTTCCGATTGTTTGAGGTATTCTAAGGCAATTCTGCCAACAATAGGACGCTCTCGATATTCTTTTAATAGAAAGGCTAAAGTATTATCGAATTTACGTCGATCGCGTTGTCTATTTCTGATGAGAATAGCAGTAATTATGGTTGCAACCAAAGTTAGTAATGAAGGTACAACGGGAAGCCACCAACCTAATAAAAAAGCTAGGTAACAAATAATAATCAGTAGGCTACTAGTTAAGATAACACTAAGGGTGATACTAACAGAAGATTGTAAACGCCAAGAGATAATTGCGCCTATAATTCCCCATAATAATATCCAGAGAGATTCTGAAAGTTCATTATGGGTGCGGAGTAGGGGACGATTATCCATTGCTGCACTAATTATTTGACTAGTAATCTTAGCTTGAATAAAAACCCCATACATTTTTTGAGGAGAACTAAACCAACCTTGACTATAGGGTGTATAGAAAAAATCTTTGATACTTTCAGCAGTAGAGCCAATTAAAATTAAGCGATCGCGGATATTTTCTGGAGTAATTTCTTTATTTAGTACTTCTTTGAGGGAATATTGTCTGAAATTAGCTTCTGTTCCCCAAAAATTGAGTAAGATTTGATATCCTCCTGAATCTGCACCCACATAACCTCCATCATTACCAGTAAATCTTGTAAAGATGGCTTTTCCTAAACGATAGCGATTGGCAAAGCTAGCATTGTCACGATCTTGGTTTAGTGGTTCAAGTTGAATTTTTCGCTCTTGTAAGTAATGCAAGGCTAATTTGGTACTCAAACTTAAGCGTTTTTGTTCATCATCTCCTACTAAAGATAATAATGCCCGACGTACTTTACCATCACTATCCAATACTTGATCGGCAAAGCCAACTTGTGTAGGACTAACATTTGGTGGAGGAGGAATGGAATAGTCGATTACTTTTTCTACTACGTACAGATTCGGTGTAGAGTTAAACAGTTCAATTAAATCTTGGTTGCCTGGTGGTACAGGTAAATCGCGATAAATATCTAACCCAATTGCACTTGGTTGTTGGGCTTGTAAATTTTTAATGGCTGTAGCTAGAGTACCATCGGGAATTGGCCATTGTCCCACTGTCTTGATATCGTCTTCATCGATTGTGACTACGACAATGCGAGATTCTTGGGCATCTGCAACCCGCCAACGAAAAAAGCGATCGAGTAGATTCCATTCCCAACTTTGCAAAATCCCTGTAAAACGCATTAGTAAGATAAATCCCGTTACTCCCAAAGCAATCTGTGCTAATCCTTTTTTTTCTAAACGTTGCTTATTTACTCTTTGTCGTGCTTGCTTTCTCGCAGTTGCCAAGAGTTGACTTGCTGCTTCTACTGCTGCTAAAGCGTCTTGAGCTTCCTGTTTGGCTAGGTCTTGACTAGCAACCAAAAAGCGATAATCTATATCTGCCAGGCTTTTACCCAACGCCCAAGTTAAAGCATCTTGTAAATCTTTTCCTGTAAGTAAATGATTTGGATCGCGATAATCTGTAGCTACCCAATCTATCAGAGATCGATCGTAGGGACGCAATTGTGATAATTGATTGTCTACCCAAGCTAAATTAAATACCCAAGCATAGATAGGATTATTAACTTCTAAGTTGCCCTGTCTCTCTACCACTAAACCAGACAAACATAACTCTCTTTGTTCGCAGCTATTATTAAAAGGAACTCTTCCCTGTTGTACAATCTCTCGATATAAACCTAGTAGACGAATAGTTTTCGAGGAATCACGATAACATAGACGATCGCGTATGGTACGAAGATGTTCTGGCTCATCTTGTTTTTCCCAATCATCAATAATATGCTTTTCGACAATTTCCTCTATTTTCCAGTGGCAATTCCCTTGTTCCCTAACCAATTGACACAATTTTTGGGTTAGAAAAGGTTGCCCTCCTGTCCAACTTAAAATGTCTGCTAGTAGGTTTTGAGGATCGCTAACTCGATTTGCTAAACCCAACATTAAAGGAAAAGCTTCTTCTAGTTTAAATCCCTCTAAGTTGATTGCTTTACCCACATTAAAAGGAGATTGAGTTTTATCTCTGATTAAATCTCTTGGTGCTGCTACTCCCAAGAGGGTAAAAGTAAGCCGATTATAGTCTGGATTGACTTGACGCTTTTGATAACAACTATGAATTAGGGCAAAAAAATCATCTAGAGAAAACTTTTGACTGAGAACTCGATCTATTTCATCAATGAAAATAACAATTTTTGAGCTAACTTCAACTAATAAAACTTCTTCAATAAATAAATTTAGTCTCTGTGCAGGAGTACATAAATCTCTTTTTTCTCGCCACCAGTTACGCCAATTTAATCTAAGTTGACAAGCACTAACTATAGAACGGATAATTCCTGCATACCATTTCTCAGGAGTTAAATCTTGAGTTCCCATGCCAGTCAAGTCAATAAAAATACAAACAGTACCTTCTGCTTGTAATCTTTCCATTGCCCGTACTCGTAAACTAGATTTACCCATTTGTCGTGAGTTTAAAATATAGCAAAATTGCCCTTCTCTTAGGGCTTCATCTAATTCGCGATCGGCTTGTCGTTCAACATAGCTAGGAGACGTACTAGCTAAACTCCCTCCTATTTGATAGGAGAATATTTCATTATCATCAGTCATCAAGATATTTGGCAATGGTATAGACATTAAAAATACTTGTTTAACGTTTTAAACTACAAGTTCATTTAGCTAGTCAATTTTATTCTGGGGTCAACAAGAGTCTAAGTTAGAGAATATGAGGCTAAAATGTTACTACTATAATACTAAAATTTAGAAATAAGAGAATCGATGCTGGAGAAATTTTAGGTTTCATTATAATTTCCTTGAACATATTTTGGGGTCGAAGTTATCGAGTTTAGAAAAATTTTTGGCTTACGTTTGATTTGTTGATATTATGCAGTTAACCTATGGTAAGTACCAGGGGAAAAATTCAGGTATTTTTTCAGGTATTTTCAAGAGAAATTAACATGTCTAATAACTAAGAGCTAATAGCTAGAATCTCCGCCCCGCGTCGGCGAAGAGATTCAACGGCGTTCCCCGGTCAAGATTGCTAACTTTATTAACAACATACACTTGAAAAAGGAAATTTTGGGGATGCAGGGGGTCTGGCAATACTTCTCGTTTAACAGTTTAATTGGGGAAGTGGAAAAATGGGGAATTAGAGAATTAGGGAGTTACCGCTTAATTATTTTCCTAATAGCTAAGAACATTATTATTATCAGTTTCATCCCTGAAATCAACAAATCCCCAATGATTTTCTAAAAAAGTTAAACTCAAGTAATATTACCTAGCTAGTCAATAGTTTTTTTAGCCAGTTATAGTAATGACAACTATAGAACGAAAGGAAAAGCTTAATATCCAAATTAGTCTCGATCCTTTCTTGCTTTTCGTATTGACATCTGTTTTAGTTCATGGATTAGGAGTACTGATACTCGTCTTATCCAATCGATCGCTACCTACTGCCCGTCAGGAAACAGAATCTACACCTATTGATTTTATTGTTGTCCCGCCAGAAGAATCACCAGAAGAACCACCTCCAGATACTGAGCGTCGGGCAGCTAATAATTCTGTTGCGAAGGGACAAGTTAACCCAGAATTACCTTCTGCTACTAACAAGATTGGTAATGAGGAAGCTATTACTACTCCTAAACCAAGTCAGGCGGTTCAACCAAAAAGGCAAGCAGCACCATTAGTTCCCAAGACACCCCAGACTCCACCAGCACCAAAAGTAGAGCCTAAACCAGTTACACCCCCTCCCTCCCCAACAAAAGTCCCCAAACAAGAGACCGCGCCATCAAACCCTACTCCCCCAGTCGCTTCAAAGCCCAAGCCAAGAGAAAACGCTCCACTCCTTGCTGAGTCTAACCCTACTTCCATTCCTTTACCTAAGCCTGCCCCTCTACAAGAAGAAAAACCCTCAAGAGAAATAGAGACGGCTAGTCCTCAAACGGATTTACCTCCTGTAGCGACCAAGCTACCAACCAAACCCATACCAACAGAGACTCCTTCCCAGTCTACCGAAACTGCTCCTCCAGCCTCAGAACAGCAAACCCCCGTTGGCTCTGGCTCTGCTAGTCTATTAGGAGGAACTTATCGCAAGACTCTAGCTGACAATTCTGGTAGTTCCTTTTTTAATCCTCAAGCTAATGCTAGTCAGCAAGCCCTGAATTCTAGTGGTTTAGATGCCAGGCAAGACCTGAATATGGGTCCTTACTTTGCTGAAATTAGACGACGAGTAAGACGAAATTGGCAACCCTCATCCCCTGGGAATAATCGCCATACGGTACTTGCTTTTTCCATTCAACGCAATGGTCAAGTTACGGGATTACGCATAGTACAAAGTTCTGGTTCAGAAAAAGTCGATCGCGATTCTGTAGCAGCAGTACAAAAATCTGCCCCTTTTGCTGCCCTGCCAGCTAATTTTCCTGATGAGACGTTAGACGTTAAATTTAGTTTTAATATATATGTCAATCACGGAGTATTTACACCGCAGCTAGAAAACTGGCAAAGATTTTAACTATGGAAACTGTATATCAATTATTTAATAATGGAGGGGTGGTTATGTTTCCCCTCTTAGGACTATCAATTTTTTCCTTAGCAATGATTTTAGAGCGATCGCTCTTTTGGTTTAAACTTGCCCGTGGACAAGAAAAAGTACTGAAAAAGGTACTTACTTTCTACCAAGAAGACCCTGAGATGGCTGATACTATGCTCAAGCGTAATCAGAATTTACCTATGGCACGGATCTTTTTAGCTGCCTTATCTCTACAGCGACCAACTCCAGAAAAGTTTCGCCTAGCTTTAGAAAGTGCTGCTCAAGCGGAAATGCCTTTACTCAAAAGGTTTAGCAATTCTTTTGAGACAATTACTAGTGTTGCACCTTTACTAGGATTGTTGGGAACGGTTTTAGGTTTGATTACTTCTTTGGCTTCTTTACAGATCGGTGATATCCAATCTTCTCAAGCTACTGGGGTCACAGGGGGAATTAGTGAAGCTTTAACTTCTACTGCTGCTGGCTTAGTTATCGCTATTATTACCCTTTTTTTTGCCAGCACCTTTCGAGGACTATACTTGCAACAAATCGCCCTCATTCAAGAGTTTGGTGGTCAACTAGAATTATTGCATCTAGAAAAATACGAACAAAAAGGAGATACTGCTGATGCGTTTACCAGATGAGCCCGATCGACCACCACAAATTAATATTGTGCCAATGATCGATGTTATTTTCGCTATCTTGGTCTATTTTATTGTCTCTAGTTTATTTTTAACTCGTTCTGAAGGCTTGCCTGTAAATCTTCCCCAAGCTGAAACTGTTCAACGACAAGAGAGCAAACAAATTACCGTCAGTCTTGATAGTGAAGGAACTTTAACTGTGGGCGATCGACCTACAGGGCTTAGTCAGTTAAAAACTGAGGTGGAAAATTTGTTAAAAACTGAGCAAACCCAAGTAGTAGTAATTAGTGCAGATAAAGTAGTCGATCACGGTGATGTAGTAGATGTTTTAGATCAATTACGTCAGATTCCTCAAATACAACTGGCGATCGCAGCTAAGAAGAAATAATCCTAAATCCGGTTTAGATAGGATACTTAAAGGTTAAGAAAGTCAGAAGTCAGAAAAGATTTAGCCAAATTTAGAAAAGTATACTTTGAGGTCGAGGGATGCTCTGGGAAAGACAACGCATATCCAGTCGACCTGTTAATAATCGGATTTAGTATGACTTCCCCAACCCTAAAGCTGTTGAGTTAATGATACTAATTGGTGGAAAGATTCTGTAATAGCAGAAGAATGTTCAGAAATCTGATTGGCAAGATTGACAACCTTGTGAACAGATTTTCCAGTAGATTCAGAAATAATGCTTTGATTTTGACTATCTTGGGCAAATTTAGCCAACAAAAGACTCATATTACCGTTGATAGCCCTTATTTGCTCTAGATTTCGTTGCGTATCTTGAATCAAGAGAGTTCCCTGAACAGCTTTGTCCAGAGCAGAATCAGTAGCAATTTTACCTTGACATGCTTCCGTATCAATTCCTGATAAGAGAGGATTAATTTTAGCGATCGCTTTGTACAATTGCTGGACATGGGAAAGAAGTGTGTCGGCAAGCTCAATAGTTGACTCTTGGTTAGAGTTTTGATGCTCGCCCAGGGCAATAGTAATATTTAAGGACTGCTGCGCTATCTGTTTGGCTAAATTTTGAATTAAACGAACTATTACTGTGATTTTTTGCGAAGATTCACTTAAATAGTTCATCTTAGCAGCAGTATCTTGAACAGAATTTTGAAGGCTAGAAATACCATTTAAACTAAGCTCGATACTTTTTTTGATGACTTGTAGTTTGGCATCGTATTGCCGTTTTCGATTGTGAGTTTGGTTAATTGCGCTCCCTTGATTCTTAACAATATCATTGATTTTTTCAATGTTGTGGAGAAGGTCGAGTAAACTTTCTGATTGATTTAAAGCATCTTCAGTAAGATTCTCATAGGTATTGGTGCTATTGCATAGTATGGCTATAAGTTTTTGTTTAAAGGCTTCTTTTTGCTCTTTGTTTTGATGGATCAGATAATCTGCGGTTTTAGAAGATTGCTCTAGTTGTTGAAGTAATTGGGCATTATCTAAGGCAAAACCTACTTGGGTTGATATCTGAGTTACCCAACGAATTTCGTATTGCTGCCACTTACGAGGGTTAGAACATTGATGGGCTACCAGCAAACCAAAAATTTTCCCCCCATAAATAATTGGTGTAACTAAATTGGCTTTAACTTCTAGTTTTTCTAGCTGTTCGATATAACAATCAGTTAATCTTGTTTCGTAGATATTCTCGATCGCTCTAACACGACCATTCTGATATTTTTCGATGTATCTAGCTTCAAAACAGGGATCTTTAATCACTCTCCCTAAAGCTTTTGTCCATCCTAGAGCAACAGATTCTGCAACTATTTCTCCATACTGGTTTTGATTGAGACTATAGACAACTACACGATCGCAATCTAAGACACGACGAACTTCTTCCACAGCAATTTCTAGAAGCTCTTTTCTGCTCAGAGATTGATGAATATATTGAACTGTTTGCGTAAAAAATTCTGTCCACTCTGCTTCAGTTTGTACTTGCTTACGCAGAAAATCCCGTTCGGCAATCAGCTTAGTCCTTTCGAGTTCTAAACCAACATGATGAGCAAGCTGACTCAGGAAATCTATTTCTTCTAGTTCCCAGTAATGAGGGGCATTACAGTGATGAGCTACTAGTAGCCCAAAAATTTTACCTTCAAGAATAATTGGTGTAACTAAATTAGCTTTAACTTCCAGTTTCTCTAGTTGCTCAAGATAACATTTGGCGATGACTGCTTCTTGGATATTATTGATGGCTTGAACCCTACCATGCTGGTATTTTTCTAGATACTTAATTTCAAAACAGGGGTCTTTAATTACTTTACCTAAAGCTTTGGTAAAACCTGGAGCAACTGATTCTGCTGTTACTTCTCCATACTGGTCTTGAGTAAGGCTATAAACAACTACGCGATCGCAATTTAACATTCGGCGAGCTTCTTTTACTGTCTTGGCGAGAAGCTCAGACTGATTAGAACTATTATGCAAATAGGTACTTAATTCTTCTAATAACTCTGTCCATTTAGTTTTACTATTCTGTTTTTGTTGATGATCGATAGAACCAGCTAGAAGTTTGCCATGATTAAGGGCAAAACCGACTTGGAGAGCAACCTGAGTTAACCAACGAATTTCATATTGTTGCCACTGATGAGGCTCGAAGCAATGATGAGCTACTAATAAGCCAAAAATTTTGTTTTCAATCAGGATGGGGGTAACTAAATTAGCTTTTACTTCTAGGGTTTCTAACTGTTCGAGATAACATTCCGTTAATTCTGCTGCGTAGATATCATCTATGGCATTAACCCTACCATACTGGTATTTTTCGATATATCTAGCTTCAAAACAAGGGTCGTCGATCACTCTACCCAGAGTTTTGGTTAAACCTGGAGTAACTGATTCAGCGACTACTTCTCCATGATTGTCATGATTGAGACTATAAACAACTACGCGATCGCAACTCAGCAGACGACGAACTTCTCTGACTGTAGCTTTTAAAATATCGTGTTCTTGAAAACATTTATAGATGTAGGGAGTAGCCTCATTAAAAAACTGAGTCCATTGTGCTTCGTCTTCTGCTTGTTGTTGCAAATGTTCTTTTTCTCGAATCAGTTGAGCGCGTTCTAGAGCTAATCTAACTAAAGTAGTAATTTGCTCTAAATACTTAATTTCTTCTGGTTGCCACTGCCGAGTTTCCGAACATTGATGAGCCACCAATAACCCAAATAACTTGCTTTGTTGCCAAATTGGCACAATTAACATCGCTTTGATTTGCAGTTTTTCTAAAGGCTGGATATTATTTTTAATAATACCTTCTTGATAAATGTCATTAACTGCTTTAAAGTATCCCTGCTGGTAATTTTTTACATACTGAGGAGCTAAATAGGGGTCGTTAATAATTATGTCTAAGGTTGGAGTCCATCCAGGCATAACCGCTTCGGCAATTACTTTTCCTTGAGATGATTCAGGCGGATTGTAAATAATAACGCGATCGCAATCAATTACTCTGCGGGCTTCTTCTACCGCAGTTACCAATATTTCTTCTTCACTCAGATTGTGATGAAGATTTTGAATGATTTCTTCGGGTAATTGTTGTAGTTTCTTAGATTTATTGGCTTGATGATCGACTAAGTTTCCTGAATTGAACAAATTTTCTAGTAATTTAGTTGAATTAGACAATCTAAATTCATGATTATTAACTGCTTGTTCATCTCGGTCGTTAGTAGGCTCTGGCGTAGAATTAGTAGTCATTTATACAACAGCTTTGATTCAATGAATTTATATCCTCCTGCTTTAAGAAATTACTCGATCTTGATAAATTTTCATTTTGAGAACATCCTTAACAAAATTCTTAACAACAGGTTTTTCCACACTTAATTTAAGTATAAATACTTATACTTTAACTTCCTATTATTACTTATTATGGTAGTAGTTTTGACTATGTAAAAACTATATAAACTCAAAACTTTTTATTTATAGAGTCCTGCATTTTCAAGAGCTTTTGAGAAGTCTGATTTATTTGTTTGATTTTTTTGGTTGTTGCTGCCAGTTTTGCTTGCACTATATTAAAATTGCGCTCTGTTTCCAGAGACTTTGTCTTAACTGGGACGATTTCTGTGGACAATTCTTCATAATCTACTAAGGCAAGCACTCCTGTTTGTGATTGAGTTGGAGATGGAGTTTGTGATTGTTTTAAAACTTCTGCATTATCGAGAGCCAAACCCACTTGTTTAGATATTTGAGTAAGCCAACGAATTTCATGGGGTTGCCAAGAACGAGACTCAGAGCATTGATGTGCAATTACTAATCCAAATAATTTCTGTTTATGTAGAATTGGTGTAACTAAGCAAGCTTTAACTTCTAAGTTTTCTAACTGTTCTAAATAGCAATCCGTCAGATTAGCTTGATAAATATCATCTGTTGCCTTAACTCGACCCTGACTATATTGATTGAGATAATCGGCTGCAAAGCAAGGATCGTCAAGAGTTTTGCCCATAACCCTCGTCCAACCAGGAGCGATCGATTCTGCTATTACGGTGCCATAATTATTGTGATTGAGACCATAAACTACCACTCGATCGCATTTTATGACCTGACGAACTTGCTCTACAGTAGTGTAGAGAATGTCTTCTTCTTGTAGAGATTGGCTAATATAGCCTACTGTCTCACTCAATAACTGACTCCATTTAGTTTCAGTTTCTAATCGCTTTAATAAATTCTGATGCTCGGAAAAAAGCTTGGCACTATCGAGGGCAAAACCAACTTGATTAGCTACTTGAGTTAGCCAATTAATTTCTCTCTTTTGCCAAGAACGAGGTTGAGCACATTGATGAACAATTAGTAATCCAAATAACTTCTGCTTATTGAGAATAGGGACTACCAGATTAGCTTTAACTTCTAACTTTTCTAGTTGTTTGAGATAACATTCAGTTAATTTTGCTTCGTCAACATTATCTATAGTACTAACCCGCCCTTTTCTGTATATTTCTATGTATTTAGAGGCAAAGCAAGGGTCATCCATGACCATACCTAAAGACCTTGTCCACATACCCGTCACAGATTCTGACAGAATTGTTCCGTATTTGTCTTGATTAAGACCATAGACTACTACGCGATCGCAAGCTAATACTTTATGGACTCTTTCTACGGCAATATTTAAGATATCTTGTTCTTCTACACACTGACGAAGAAGAATTGTAGTCTCATTCAATAGCTGATTCCAATGCTCTTCGGTTTCTGCCTGCTTGAGGATACGAGAAGCTTCAGTTAATACCTCCATATTGTCTAAAGCAAAACCAACTCTTTGCGCTAACTCTGTTAAAAATTCCCTTTCTTCATTGAGCCACTCATGAGGTTGCTCACAATGATGGGCTGCTAAGATTGCCAATAATTTACCTTCGTGGCAAATTGGGACTGCTAAATTAGCTTTAACTCCTAGTTTTTCTATTTGTTCTAGATATAGAAAAGGTAATTTAATTTGCTCGATATCATCAAAAGCATAAAAGTGTTCTCTACTATACTTTTCTATACATCTAATTTCAAAAGAAGGGTCTGTCATAGTTTTGTCTAAAGCTCTTGTCCAACCAGGTAAGACGCTTTCTGCAATGATTTTGCCATATTCATTTTGGTCGAGACTATAGACTAAAACTCGATCGCACTCTAATATTTTTTGAGCTTCTTCTACCGTAGTTTCGAGAATTTCTACTCGATCGATCGCTCGACTAAGATATTTAATAAATTCTTGGAATAATTTTTTCTGTTGTTCTTTTCTTCGTTGCGCTTGTTTTTCAACTTGTTCATAATTCCAACTAGTGATGCGAATAGTCCAAAAAGCCGTAATTATACTTACTATTAAGGCCGTCGCTCCTGTAGAAACCAGCACTATAGTTAGCATTTGGTTTCTTTGTGCTAATTGATTTTCCGTAATCTCACTAGCATCATCTCTTTTCTCTCTAATCTCTTGCTTATTAATACCTCTACTATCAAAGTAATAATCCGCTATACCCATAGCTAAAACTGGTAGTGTAACCATTGCAATAGCCAGAATTGCTGTTATTTTACTCCCCAAAGTTTTTTTTTGTTTTAGAGCAATATCAGTATTTCCCTCAAGATTATTTTTATACTGGGATTCTTGTTGATCGCCATTTTGTTTAGATAAAAAGTTTTTATTCATCGTGGGAGTTGCAAGTAATAAAAAATACTTATTAATATAAGTATTTTTACCATAATTTTTCCTTTTAATTTTAACTGTGAACTCTAGATTTTTTTCTAGTCAATCAAATTAATTATCGGCAGACCGTAACACTTCCCTGGTTCTTCCCGATTTGGCTATAACTTTATTGATCTAAATTAGAGACTCAATTAATAAATTAGTGATGGAGAAAACGCCAACTCCCTACCCTCGTTTTGAGTATCAATCTATTTGGATTTTTATCAGTACTTTTATACTTGTTGTTGGTTGTGCAGAAACTCCGAATTTAGAGCAGTCTTCGAGCGCGGAATCTTCTAGAGAAAATATTACCCTGAATATTTGGTGGGAAAAAGGCTTTAATCTGGAAGAAGATGAAGCTTTTAGTGCTTTAGTCGATAATTGGTCCCAAAAAACCAACTATAAAACCAAGCTTTCTTTCTATACTACGAGCGAATTATCAGAAAAAGCCGATCGAGCAGTACAAGGAAACAAACTCCCTGACATTATGATGAGTCGCAAAGCAGAGATCACGTTATATCCTCGTTTGGCTTGGCAAGGCAAACTAGCAGATGTCTCCGATATTATTGAACCTGTTCAAGACTTATATGAAGAAAATGCCCTTGAAGCAGTCACCTACTACAACCAGGTAGAAAATAAACACAGCTTTTATGGAGTACCTCTTTATCAAACTAGCTTTCATATTTTCTATTGGCAGAAATTACTAGCCTCGATCGATTACACGCAACAAGACATACCTCAAGATTGGGATGATTTTTGGCAGTTTTGGCAGCAAGCACAAGATAAGTTAAGAGCCAAAAAATCAGACAATATCTATGGATTAGGATTACCTTTGAGTAATGCTTCTATGGATACTTTTTTTTTATTTGAGCAGGTTTTAGAAGCCTACGATATCAATTTACTTGATTCTGAAGGACAATTATTAATCGATACACCTCAAGTCCGCCAAAGGATTATCAAATGTTTAGATTGGTATAATCAATTTTATCAACAAGGTTATATTCCCCCAGATGCGATCGATTGGTTAAATACAGACAACAATCGCCACTTGCTCAATCGATTTGTACTGATGACCCCTAATGCTACTCTCTCTATTCCTGCTTCTGTCCGTCAAGACCAAGATACTTATTACAATAAGCTTGGCATTGTTAATTTTCCCCGTAAACCCAGTGGTGAACCAATGCGGTATGTAGTCTCTATTAAACAAGCAATTATTTTTGCTGACTCCCCCCACCAACAAATAGCTAAACAATTTCTCCGTTACTTAATTCAACCAGAAACAATCGCAGCATATCTTCAAGCTTCAGGTAATAGATATTTACCAGTGCATAAATCTGTCTGGAAGAAATCCTCTTGGCAACAAACTACAGACCCTTATATCGCTACTGCTACTAAAGCATTAACCAAAAGTCAAACTCGCCCGATCTATGAAGCCAAAAATCCTGCCTACAGTCAAGTATTACAAGAAAATATTTGGGGCAAAGCTTTAACTAGCATGATTATTGATGGTATGACTGCCGAGCAAGCAGCAGAGCGAGTAATTACCAGAATCAAACAAATTTTTGCTGAATGGAAAAGCCAAGAATTGAGACATAAGTAGTAGTTGGTCACCATTACACCGCCGTAAAAAGAGTTGTTTGCTACTTAGCAATGAATCTCCAAAGAGGATGAGACGAACCAACAGAAAGAATGCGCTTAACTCTTTGTTCTAAACGATACTTTTCTTGAGCGGGTAATCCCCAAATAATATTCCTACTTTGCCATACCAGTGCAGAAACAGTCATACCAACACAAAAAGCTAAACACAAACTTGGCACAGGATTAAAATGGATCGCGTAACGGACTGCTGACCAAGTAAAATAGTCGAACCAAAGTTTAATTTCGTTGCGTAAACCCCAAAAACCAAAAATACCTAAAGTTAACCAACACAGCAAAACTACCAACCATCTTAGGTAAATAGTTAATTGATAGAGTTTTTTGATCTGTTTGTTTAAGTTTGGCTCTAATTCTGTCATTCCCAAATTATTAATCATTACTCAGAAGTTGGTGTATCAGCGAGTTTAACAGGCTGATTTTTAAGCTTATTCATCCTCCACCAAGATAACAAAGTACTAGCGATAAAAATACTGGAATATGCCCCCAGAGTAAAACCAATAATTAGAGCCAAAGCAAAGAATTTCAGAGTTTGACCACCAAATAGGAAAATACCAATTAAAGGTAACAAAGTAGTTAAAGTAGTATTAATCGATCGCGTTAAACTTTGAGAGACAGCCTCATCTACTACCTCATTTATGGAAGTATCAGGTTCTGCTTTAATTGTTTCGCGGATGCGATCGTAGATTACTACGGTATCGTTAACCGAGAAACCAATAATAGTTAATAGAGATACCAAAAATAAACTATCTACTTCTACTTGGGCTGTTAAACCCAAAATAGCAAAGACTCCTGCTGTAATAGATACATCATGGAATAAAGCCAAGATAGCAAATAAGGCATAGTCAAACTGGAAGCGAACACTAAGATAAACAATAATGCCAAAAAAGGAGATAATTAAAGCCAGTAACCCAGAGGCAAATAATTCTTGACCAATAGTTGGTCCTACTGAGTCAATTTGAATTGTTTGAGGATCGAATTGACCAATTTTTTCACTTAAAGCTGTTTGTAGTTTAGTGCGTTCTTCAACATTCAAATTTTGGGTACGTAATGCCAGGATTTGCTTATTATCTCCTAGTAATTGAATAGTACTTTTGGCTAGGTTTTCTGTCTCCAAAACTTGTCTTACTTCAGCCACATCAATAGGTTTGGCGCAGTTTCCTTCCAGAGAACAATCTCTTTCTATCTGCAAACGAGTACCACCAACAAAGTCTAAGCCTGGACGTAGAGGAGCGTTAAAATTAGCAAAAGAAAACGCCATTGCAGCAATACTAATCGCGATCGCTAATAAAGAAATTGTCCACCACCAACTACGTGTTTTATTTACACTAAATTTAATCATCTTGGTTGTTTTAACTAGTAGAATAAATTTTTTTAAGAAGTACAGAAGTACAGGAGTTACAGTAGGGACGTTTCATGAAACGTCCGTACAGAAGTTAGAGCAATAATGAAGATGTTGTTTATCAAATAGGAGTTTGAGTAAAAAAGAATCAAGCCTTCTGAACTTCTGTAGGGGCAAGGCACTGCCTTGCCCCTACTCAATATTAAGATTTAGTAGATGTTGATAAGTTGGGACAAAATAATTCTGGTTTTTGTCTAATTTTAGGTGAACCCAACACTGTCAATAACATTAGAGTTCGACTGCAGGTGACAGCAGTAAACATACTTACTACTACCCCAATAGCTAAAGTTAAGGCAAACCCTCTTACTAATCCTGAACCTTTCCAAAGTAGGGCAGCACAAGCGATTAGAGTAGTGACATTACTATCCAAAATACTAGAGAAAGCTCGATAAAAACCCGATTCTACGGAACGATACAAAGTTTTACCTGCGCGTAATTCTTCTCTTGTCCGTTCAAAAATCAGGACATTAGCATCTACTGCCATACCGATACTCAGGATAAAACCAGCAATTCCTGGTAGGGTAAGAGTAACACCGATGAGAGAGTAACAAGCCAGAGTAAATAAAGTATATACAGCTAAAGCAGCATCAGCGATTATGCCAGGTAGACGATAATAAACAACCATAAAGATTAGTACTAATACCAAGCCAGCTATAGCTGCATAAATACTTCGCCGAATACTATCTTGTCCAAGAGTTGCACCAACAGTACGGTTTTCTACTACTTCTACAGGGAAAGGTAGAGAGCCTCCTTTAATTTGAATAGCTAAGTCTCTAGCACTTTCTAGGGTAAAGTTACCAGTAATTACTGCTCTACCACCTGCAATACCAGTGTCAGCAAATTCCGCTCCCACCACTGGCGCACTGATCAGCTTATTGTCTAAAAATATACCAAGACTCCGACCAGTACCTGCCAGGTTTTTGGTTAATTCAGCAAACTTTCTACCCCCTTCATCATCAAAGCGAATAGCCACTTCCCAAAGATTACCTGCTTGAGTTGGCTGAGGAAGAGCATCTTGGAGGTTTGTCCCTGTTAAACCAATAGACTGAAATAGATCGGCGATCGCTTGTTCTGAGGCTGTCAAAGATTCTTTTAACTTAATAATTTCTTCGGTATTGTTACCTTCGTTATTTTGTTGCGCCAAAATTAATTGTAATTCTAGCTGCTGACGAACTTGGGATTCTGCTGCTAAATCTCCTTCTGTACCCTGTTTTTGTTGACGAAATTCTAATTTCGCTGTCCCTTTTAATCTTCTTTCTGCTGTTTGAGGGTCGCTTTCTCCTGGTAGTTGCACCAGTATTTTATCTTCTCCTACGGTTTGTACAGTTGTTTCTGAGACCCCAAATTCATTGATCCGATTAGCGATTACTTCCTTCACTGCTTGAAGATCTTCTGATGTTATCTGTTGAACTTCTTCTGTTGGTTTAACCTGAATGGTTAACTGCGCTCCCCCTCTAAGGTCTAGACCTAACTCTAGAGGAAGACTAACTAAAACAGCGATCGCTGCTGCTACTAGTACTAATATTAGGACAATATAGGCGCGTTGTTTTTGCATTTACTTCCACCTGGTGCAACAAATGCTATGATAATCTGTTTTGGTAACTTCGATCTCTAAAATCGCTTTGCGAGTAGCTACAAGTTTTTAGCTACTAATTAGTTAAAGTAACGAATTCAACAATAGACAGTGGACAATCCCAAATTGTCAAGACTCCCCTGTTCTCTAGCTTCTAGAAGCACTATCAGGGTTGCTCGTCAATTGTCAATTATCAATTGTCTATTGATAAAACTTAGGGGACAAGTTTACTGATTCCATAGGGCAATTCCCCCCAATAAACCAGCTACATTAGGGATAATTTTGGCATTATCAGGTAATTTAAACTCAATATTTTTGGCTTCTCCTCCGCCAATATAAAGAGCATCGTAATTGAATAAGTGTTCTAGGTTGGCGATCGCTTTTTCTAAACGATTATTCCATTTCTTTTTGCCTTCTTTGTCCAAAGCAGCCCTTCCTAATTGTTCTTCATAGGTTTCTCCTTTACGAAAGGGATGATGTCCCATTTCCAGATTAGGTACTAATTTGCCGTTGATAAATAAAGCTGAACCAAATCCAGTTCCCAAAGTAATAACTAATTCTAATCCTTGACCTTTAATTGCGCCAAATCCTTGTATATCAGCATCATTGGCTACTTTGACTGGCTTACCCAAACGTTGAGAGAGAGTACTTTCTAAGTTAAAATCAATCCAATCTGCATCAAGATTTACAGCTGTTTTTGTGATGCCTTGCTGGACTACCCCAGGAAATCCTACCGCTACTCTCTGGTAATCTGGTTGTGTTTTAGCCAAATTTACGATGGCTTCAATAATTGCTTCTGGTTTTGGTGGTTGAGGAGTTTTAACTCTTTCACGTTTTCCTCCTGGATTTCCTTGCTCATCTAAAATCATTACTTTGACTCCGCTACCGCCAATATCTACAGCTAAAGTCCAGATTGACCCATTTGGTTTATTCATTGAATTTTTATTTTCAAAGATTTACAAATTAATGATGTCAAGTAATCAAAAGTTAAGTTATAAAGTTCTTATTAAGAAATAAAAAATTATCTCTGATTCACGGCAACATAATTTTATCTTACAAAGATGAAATATAAATTACTAACTATGAGTTGATAATTTTCTCATAGTTAGATTTTAATTGTAAAACAATCGAAAAGTATCTTTACTTAGTTGGTTTCTTGTAATAGGC
Source organism: Xenococcaceae cyanobacterium MO_188.B29 (assembly GCA_030065155.1). Classification (GTDB taxonomy): domain Bacteria; phylum Cyanobacteriota; class Cyanobacteriia; order Cyanobacteriales; family Xenococcaceae; genus JASJDJ01. The sequence continues at coordinate 2,977 of JASJDI010000026.1, read as the reverse complement.
TTAAATAATGCAATTTTCTTGGTTATTCTTACTTGCTTTTACTAAGAGTAAGTTTACTAAGAGGTTGTTTTTACAGGATTTCTCGAATATTTTTTTACCTTAAATTCTCCCACACACAAGTAGAGTAAAAAATGAATAAAAATATTTGCAAAAAAAAACTATTTGCCGTAATTTATCCTTTGATGATCCTTGGCTTAGGATTAGTACCAGAAATAATTAATCCTAAACCTGGTTTGAGTGCTGAAAATATCCGTTTTGTTTATGGTCCTTTGAATTGTTCTCTTTCTGTTAAATCTTTAGAAACTTATGCCAAAACAGGAGAAATAACTCCCGAATTTCGTTTCTATACTAAATTTTTAGACAAACAAACATTATCTCAATTACGTCATTGGTTACAAAAACGCTTCGATAGTAACCACGTGGAAATTCATCGCTACACTCGTACTCCAGAAGGAGAATTAATGCTGCAAGAATTAGGAGCAGTCCTAAAAACTCATTCAAAACGCAATGGATTTTATGCTCTTCGATCTGCTTTGGTACAAGCTTCCGCTAAGGAAGAAGGTTGGACAGTTATCGATGTAATTAATAAGTTTCCCACAGATCATGTAGAGATTAATACTGGGGATTTATTTAAATTAGAAAAATTTTGGCAAGAAAAAGAAGCTGTAGCTAATAATCAGCAATAGTTTGGTTAACTAGATAGCTAATAGGTAATAGCTATTAGCTATTATTTTCAATTGTTGAATTAGACAAGGAATCTATAGATCGATCGTGCAAATCATTTCCAGGTAGAGATGCACTATAGTTTATCCATTGAGGTCTACCAATAACGATGTTGTGTTTGGCAAAAGCTTTACGGACTTGTAAACGATACTCTCTGCCAACAACCCATTGCTGCAGAGGTGCAGTTACAAGCCAAACTCGAATTAACATTCCTGTATGAGATAGCCTTTCAATACCTAAAACTTGGGGAGGAGAAGGAAGTTTTTCTTGCCAATCACGACTATCATACATCTCTTGGGCTACTTCTTCTAGAACTTTTAAAACCAGATCGGGGTCGTTTTCGTAGGCAACTTCGATGGTAAAATCAACTCTTGACCAAAGACGAGTTAAATTTCTGACTTCAGCGATCGAACTATTGGGAATAGTAATAAGTTGACCTTCAGAATCTCGTAGTTGAGTAATACGCAGGTTAAATCCTTCTACCAAACCATTCATCTCATTGATAGCAATTACATCTCCTACAGCAAAACGATCTTCTAACAAAATTAAACAGCCGTTAACGACATCTTTAATTAAATTTTGCGTGCCAAAGGAAATGGCAAGACCGATAACCGCTCCTCCTGCTAAAATCGAACCAGTTGAAATATTGAATAGCGTTAGGGTAAGTGCAATTCCCAATAAAATAAATACAAATGCCGTAAATCCTTTTAAAGCGTTGGCAATGGTTGTCAGTCGTAAAGATTTTCGCTGTGATTCACCAAAGGGTATGTAGGGGTTAGCTTTCCAAGCACTAATAGAGTGATGGATAAAAGTTCTACTAATCTGGATCAATAAACTAACTAAAAACCAAATCGCTAATAATTGTAGCGGTTGAGATAAAACATCTTCACTCCAGCGCATTAGTAGAGGTAAGCGGGTGGTAATGGCGTAAAGACCGAGATACCAGCTTAAAATAACTAACCACACCAAGAGCCATCCCAATAACTTATAGTTACCGAGACGACGCTCTAAACTGGTTTGTTGCTCAAAAATATCTCCAGCGTCATTAATATCATTGGGATTATTTACTAAAGTTTGAACTTCTAATGGTTGTACTGTTTCTTTAGACTCACCCTGAGTGGCAGATTTTGAAGCCTCAATACCTGCATCATACTTTAACTGTAGTTTTTGGAGTCGGCGATCGAGTAACCAATACATTAATCCTAAAATAATACTAATTGCCAGTATTCCTAGTAAAATGGCGATCGCTTGGATTAACCGATTACGAATTACTGGAGGTGAATAAAAGTATTCTATTTGAGCAATCTCTTCATCAATAATTTTTTGCCAATCTTGAATAATTTGTTCGGGGGTTTGACTATAAAAATCAACATCTGTCTGGGTAACTGTAGCAATGGTTAGAGGACGAGAACTATTAGAGTCCTTAACTTGAATTACAGGACGGTTATTGAGGGTAGAAACAAATACTTCAGTTGAAGTAGGAACGAGATTCTGTGGTGATTCAGGCTCGAAGATCTTGGTAAACACATCGCCTCTAATTCTAGTAACTGCAAGCCACAATAAAGCTTCAATATTTTGGGCTCTAATTTCTACAGGAAGGCGATCGCTCTGAAGATTACTGCGATCGATTACAGTAGGGGAAGCAATCTGGAATAATTCCTGCTTATTAATGGGAGATTTCACCCAAGTTACCTCGATATTGCCATATTGCATTACTTCTAGGGGTAGCAGGCTATTGTAGTTATTCTCAGTAGTTAAGGCAATCTGTCCTAAAGCGATAGTTTGCCAACCAATCACCAACCAGCAGACAAGTAAACTAATTAAGCAAAAACGAATTCTCAAAGGAAATCTCAACAACATTTTTCCAAAAGCTCTCGATAATTGCTAATTTTAGCGACAAATCAGGATATTTTAGCGATAAGTCTTTATATAATAATGATTATTTTTGCTTATGTTAAATTTTAACTATTTAATATCCAAGATTATTAGCTTATTGCTGGCTGAATGGGTAAAGAAGCGATGTCAGAACAATAATAACCAGCAATATCCTTAGCAATAACATCAGGACGAGCAATTTTATCAAGATTACATAACACAATCACCGTAAGGCGATCGTCAATAAAACGGGTGATGTTGCTAGCAAAACCTAAAATTGAGCCATTAAGGGAGTTGGACAGAAAAAATCATCCCATGATTAGGCACTATCCCAAGAGATATCAACAAACCACTTCCCCAGATCTGGCATCTTTTCTTG
>JASJDI010000291.1 GCA_030065155.1 Xenococcaceae cyanobacterium MO_188.B29 | reverse complement strand
AAACTATAAACTATACAATACAATCAAAGTCTCAGTTGGGTTGCACTGTAGCTTAACCCAACCTACTTTATAATAGCTATTAGCTATCAATCAATAACGAATCTGTAAAGTAACAGAACCCCTCACAACCTGTTCTCCACCAATAACAGGTGTAGTGGCAGCATCAGCATCTGCTGCCAATGCCAGTCTTTCTCTTTGGATCATCTTAGGCTGAGGCATATTAGCTCCATTAATTTGGATACCGATAATCTCTTTCGTACTAAGGTTCAAAGCCTGTAAAACAGCATCTGCTTGTTGTTGAGCTTCTACTGTTGCTTTACGAAGAGCTTCTTTTTGTGCTGAAGCTATTTCCGTCTCTGTGGCAGTAAAACTGATATTATCTATACGAGTTGCACCAGCTTGTACCGCTTCATCCAATAATTTACCAACTTCTTCTGTAGACAAACGGAAGCTCACAGTATTTCTACCAATATAACCAACTAAACGCCTTTGATTATCATTATAGTTGTAATTTGGTTGTAAGCTAATGCCTTGGGTTTGCAGTCTTTCCACATTACGGGAGCGCAGAAACTCTACTACTGCTGATGTGCGTTTGGCAACTTCTTGCTGTACTTCTGCTGCTGTTTTTCCCTGAATTTCTACTCCTAGACGTACTTGTGCCAAGGTAGCAGGAATTCTTTCTATTCCTTGCCCAGTAACACTTAAAGTCCTCAATACTTCTTCTTGTGCCATGGCTGGACTAATTAAGGCATAACTGAAAAAACTTCCGATAGCTAGAGAAAGGCAAAAACCTTGGCAAATAGCAATAAATGTCTTGGTTTTTCTCGATTTTAAGTATCTTCTCACTTTTACTTCCTTAGTAAGTTCTAATGTTTGATTTTTCTATGTTTAACATTTAACCATTGACAATTTATTACCTATTCAATGTTCCCAAAAAGGTTAAAGCATTGCTATAGATATCAGTTATGTGGTATGGATGCGATCGTGCTTTGATGAGATTAATAATAATTTTTAGTTAACCTGAGTTCGGGATAAGCTGAAACACTAATGATTTTGTTGCTACATAAACGCTTGAAATACCCATTATTCATTGTCAATTGTCCCTTGCCCATTCAAGAAAACAAATTAACTTTCTTAACCCCAACTAACGTTTTAGTTCGGCTAATTTTGAGATTTTATATAAAAAGTAAGATTGGTATTGCCATAAGTCTTCCCTCTACTAATTTGTAACCCTGAAATTTCTGCTGCTTGCCATAATTTTGGATTATGTTCTACAGCAATTTCTCCTGTGAAAGATAGTAATTGATACTCGACGATCGCTCGCAAAACTGGTAGGTATAAATAACTATCATAAGGAGGGTCAAAATAAATACGATCGAACTTACCTTCAGCAAGACTTTTTAGTCTAACTATGACATCTCCTCGCAATACCTTAAATTTTTGTTCTGCTTGAACTACTTGTTGCCAATTTTGTTGAATAATAGTGCAAGCCCTTTTGTTTTTTTCTATACCTACTACTTCAGATGCACCACGACACAAGGCTTCTGCCCCCATAGAACCATTTCCCGCACACAAATCTAACCAGCGACAACCTTCAATTTCTCCTCGCCAAATATTAAATAAAGCCTCTCTTACTCTGGCAGATGTAGGGCGAGTAGCTTGTCCAGGTAAGGTTTTTAATTGTCGATTGCCATAAATTCTCACGTTGTCAATTATCAGGGAGTTTGTAGTCAAGTTAATTTATCTGGAGTTATAAGTACCTAAACAAAATTATTTGTACATTCCATTTTTCCCTAACACCTAAAACCTAACACCTAAACCCTATCTCATCTCTTTTATAGATCATTGTTATTTTTTACTCTCTATTTTAAAGATGAATAAATTAACTGCGATCGCCACAAGTTAAAATTAAAGCCCTCTTGTTACAGAGGGCTAGTAGAAATAAAATTCAATTAAGCTAAAAGAGAAATTAACCTAATAATTCTTTAGCTTTGGTAACTACATTATCTACACTAAAGCCAAATTTTTCGAGACAGGTAGCACCAGGAGCAGATGCACCAAAGCGTCCATCGATACCTACCATTGCACCGCTGTCGCCGATATAACGATGCCAGCCAAAACTAGAGGCAGCTTCTACAGCTAAACGCTTAGTAACTGCTTTAGATAATACAGATTCTTTATAGGCTTGATCTTGAGCCTCAAATAGCTCCCAGGAAGGCATAGAAACAACACGAACTTTCTTCCCTTCACCAGCAAGTTTTTCGGCAGCACCGACACAAAGTTGTACCTCTGAACCAGTACCAATCAAGATTAAGTCTGGAGTTCCATCACAATCCACTAAGGTATACGCGCCTTTGGTAGCGTTTTCCAGGGAAGAACCGGCTAGGTTAGGTACACCTTGACGAGTGAACGATAATAAGGTGGGAGCGTTTTGTTTGGCTCTTTCAATGGCTATCTTATAGGCACCAGAAACCTCATTACCATCGGCGGGACGAATTACCGTCAGGTTAGGAATAGCTCTTAAAGAAGCTAGAGTTTCAATTGGTTGGTGGGTAGGACCATCTTCCCCTTGTCCAATGGAATCATGGGTCATCACCCAAATTACCCCAGCGCGAGACAGTGCGGATAGGCGAATCGCAGCACGCATATAATCTGTGAAGATTAAGAAAGTCGCACCGTAAGGAATAAGCCCCGAATTATGGAGTGATAATCCGTTACAAATTGCGCCCATGCCATGCTCGCGTACGCCAAAGTGGACGTTACGATTTTGGAATGCGCCTTTTTGGAATTCACCTTCGCCCTTAATTTCAGTAAAATTAGAGTGGGTTAAATCAGCCGAACCACCAATCAATTCAGGTAAAACTGAGGCTAGTTTATTGAGGCAAGCTTCAGAATACTTACGAGTTGCTAAACCTTTATCTTCAGGAGTATGGGTGGGTAATACCTTATCCCAACCATCAGGAAGAGTACCATTCAAATAACGCTCAAATTCTGCTGCTTCTTGAGCATACTTTGATTTATAGCTAGCAAAGGTTTTGTTCCACTCATCTTCATAGCCAGCACCGCGTTCCACTGCTTTACGCATATGGTCTACAGCATCTTGTGGTAAGACAAAAGGTTCATGTTCCCAACCTAAGTTTTCACGGGTGAGTTTAACTTCATCTGTACCGAGAGCCGAACCATGAATACCTGCGGTATTCTGTTTATTAGGCGCACCATAACCGATAGTAGTTGTCACCTTAATCATGGTGGGTTTATCGGTGACAGATTTAGCCTCTTCGATCGCTTTAGCAATTCCGTCTAAATCAGTATTGCCATCTTTGACGTGTAGAACGTGCCAACCGTAAGCTTCAAAACGCTTAGAAACATCTTCGGTGAAGGCTATGTCAGTAGAACCATCAATGGAAATGTGGTTATCGTCGTACAGTGCGATCAGTTTACCTAAACCTTGGTGTCCTGCAAAAGAACAAGCTTCCCCAGAAACACCTTCCATGTTGCAACCGTCACCTAAAATCACGTAGGTGTAATGGTCAACTATTTTAGCATCGGGTTTGTTGAACTTAGCAGCAAGGTGGGCTTCTGCCATGGCTAAACCTACCCCATTGGCAATTCCCTGACCTAAAGGTCCGGTGGTAACTTCTACCCCTGCCGTCATAAAGTTTTCAGGGTGTCCTGGTGTATTAGATTCCCACTGACGGAAATTCTTAATATCCTCTATGCTGACGCTGTCAAAGCCCGCTAAGTAAAGCAGAGCGTACTGCAACATAGAGCCATGACCGGCAGATAAAACAAAGCGATCGCGGTTAAACCACTGAGGATTTTTAGGATTGTATCGCATGAAGCGATCCCAAAGGACAAAAGCCATAGGAGCAGCCCCCATAGGCAGCCCTGGATGACCTGATTTCGCTTTTTCTACAGCATCAATGGCTAAAAAGCGAATCGAGTTAATACAAAGTTCTTCGAGTGACTGGGTGGCAACTACCATAATGTATCTAGAAGTGGACTACGATAAAACAATGTTTGTTTGTAAGAATTGAAACCGCGAAAAGCGGTGGGTTGCCCCAAAGATAGTTTCCATCATCCCATTGTTAGGATTGATGAGCAAGGGGAGAAATTTTAAAATTCAGTCATAAACCTTAAGATCAAGAAATCAACCTCTTTATTAATTCAGAAATTACCTTTCACAGTTCAGTTATATTTTTTGAAGGCTAAGGTAACGTTATGACCACCAAACCCAAAAGAATTGGACAAAGCTACTCCCACCTGGTGAGAGCGAGATTGTTGAGGAACATAGTCTAGATCGCACTCTGGATCGGGGTTTTCGAGGTTAATTGTTGGTGGCACTTTGTCGTTAGCGATCGCCATAACTGTTGCGACTGCTTCTATTCCTCCAGAACCACCTAAAAGATGCCCTGTCATTGATTTAGTTGAACTCACTGCTATATTATACGCCCGTTCACCCAAGGCTTTTTTAATTGCCTTAGTTTCAGTCGAGTCATTAGCAGGAGTGCTAGTTCCGTGAGCATTAATATAATCTACTTGCTCTGGAGTCAATTGAGCATCTTTTAAAGCTAACTCTATGGCTTTAGTAGCCCCTTGACCATCGGGTACAGGAGAAGTCATGTGATAGGCATCACAAGTCATACCGTAACCGACAATTTCTCCATATATTTTTGCTCCACGGCTAAGGGCGTGTTCTAACTCTTCTAAGAATAAGATCCCAGCCCCTTCTCCCATGACAAAACCATCGCGATCGCGATCGAAGGGACGACTAGCATGAGCAGGATCATCATTACGAGTTGACAAAGCTTTAGCCGAAGCAAATCCAGCAAAAGGTAAAGGGGTAATTGCTGCCTCTGTTCCTCCACATATCATAGCTGTAGCATATCCTCTCTGAATTAGACGGAAAGCATCACCAATGGCATGGGAGCCAGCAGCACAAGCTGTTACAGTGCAAGAATTTGGCCCCTTAGCACCAATATGAATTGCTGTTAAACCCGCAGCCATATTAGCGATCATCGTAGGAATAGTAAACGGACTTACTTTTCTAGGACCTTTAGTTATTAGATTGACCTGTTGGTCTTCCATTACTTTAATCCCGCCTACCCCAGTACCAATCAACACCCCAACCCTATCTGCATTTAGATCGTCAATGACAAATTTGGCATCAGCAATAGTTTGCTTGCTGGCTGCTACCGCAAATTGGGCAAAGCGATCCATTCGCTTTGCTTCTTTGCGCTCTATATATTCGTAAGGATCGAAGCCCTTAACTTCGCCAGCAATTTTACAGGGATGCTGAGAAGCATCAAATAAAGTAATAGGGGCTATACCATTACGCCCATTTAACAATCCTTCCCAGTACTCGTTCAGATTATTACCAATAGGTGTAATTGCACCGAGACCTGTGATCACAACCCGTTTATTCTGCCAATTTGTCATTGTCCTAAATTTAGTAAGGGTACTCTTTCTCCAGAATGCAGTTTCAATATTCAGTCAATAGTTTTGACGGTTTCTAAGATATTTTTTATCTAAGCAGTTGCTTTTTCTGAACTAATATGATCTACTGCCTTACCTACAGTATCTATTTGTTCTGCTGCTTCATCAGGAATTTCTATATCAAATTCTTCTTCTAATGCCATAACTAATTCCACTGTATCTAGTGAGTCTGCCCCTAGATCATTAGCAAAACTAGCTTCTGGCGTTACCTGATCTTCTTCTACTTCTAATTGCTCGACTACAATTTTCTTTACTCTTTCAAAAACTTCTTTATCCATGGACTTTTTCCCGCTAGAAAACCTATCTTTGTTAGTAGGTAGGAAACGGGGCGGGTATTACCGTTTCCCAGAACACAAAATATCTATTTTAACTTGACTCAGTATTTCTCATCTTATCTGAAAGAGTGACAAACCAGGCAATTGTATATCCGCATTCATAACTGGCATTACAATATCACATCTGCTACCCAACCAATGCCCTTAGTAAATTATCTCTGATTTAAACATACTTTACTAAAAAGCATTATCATTACTAGCTTTGATTTACTAAAGTTTTCTAGATTGGATAATCAGAATCTTCGTTATTATTAATTTATATTTGCATTAATTTAAAATCTTAATATAAATACCTACGATTCTTTTCTTAATCATTGCTATTACTCTTCATTAAAAATCAATGATCTTAAGATGAATTTTATTGAGAATAAACTGTTTTTTTATATTTTCTTAAATCTTAAGATAAATTGTTTTATAGCAATTGACAAACAAAAATACCAACAATAATATCTTATAAGATCGAAAAAATTATTCTTAATTATTTTTTCTTGGCAGAAAAATAGTAAATAATTGGTATTTATTCCCATCTGTCAAAAGAAACCTAGCACTAATCTTTATTGAATGCAATATAAATACAATAACTTTAAGCAAAATAAAAGTAATTACAAACTTTTCGGCTCTTATTTTATTGAAGCAGGAATAGTTACCCCCGAACAGCTTCAAGAGGCTTTAAGAGAGCAAAAAAATAAATATCCTTATAAAAAAATAGGAGAAATCTTACTTGTTCGAGGTTGCCTGCAACAAAATACTCTCAATTATTTTGTCAAAAAAATTATCCGACCAGAACGAGAAAACCAAAGAAACGAAAAACTGAATATATATTCTCAATCACAAACAGATCGAAAAAACATTCTTACTTTAAATTTACAGCCTGATAAAGTATGCAAAATATTGTTGGTTATTATTATGTTGTTAATTTTTGCCAATATTTTATCTCATTCAGGTGCTTTTATTCTGAATGAATATCACGGGGGGGATTATTCAGGAAGATTGTTCCGTTTAGATGAAGAATCTAATTTGCCTACTTTTTACTCAGCACTAAGTTTAGGATTTTGTTCATTATTACTATCTATCATTGCTTACAAAAAAAGAGCAAGTAATTCTCGTTATACCAAACATTGGAAATTTCTATCTATACTTTTTTTCTTCCTAGCTATTGATGAAATTGCCATGATGCATGAAATTCTAACAGTTTTACGAGAACCATTGAATGCTAGTGGCATTTTTTATTTCACTTGGGTAATTCCTGCTTTTATATTTTTACTTGTTTTTGGTGTGACATTTATTTCTTTTCTTAAAGCTCTACCACAAAAAATAAGAACTTTATTTATGCTATCTGGCATGATCTATGTAGGGGGAGCAATAGGAGTAGAAATGATTGGTGGATATCATTCGCAAATGTATGGAGAAAATAATTTTGCTTATGGAATGATTACTACTATTGAGGAATCACTAGAAATGATGGGTATCTTAGTGTTTATTTACTCATTACTATTTTACTTACAAAAGTATTTAGAAAAAGTAAATCTATCTATATCATTTAAAAATAAAACTAATCGTTAATCAGAATTGACTTGTCTCAAATACATATAGCAATTCTCAGCATTGTGAAGTATGGTCTTTTTTCCTTTTTTTTACCTTTTTCTCAACCATAACTAAATTTACTAAATTTACCGCATAAGTAGGAGAACCGTTATAGTCTACTATCGATAATTTTATGCTTGTATTTATTATTCCAGTTAAAAGTAAACAAGTTTCCCATTCTTGGCAAAATCTATCTAAATTATTTGAAAGATGTATTAAATCTGTTTGTAGTCAAACTTCTTCTGATTTTAAAGTTATAGTTGTCTGTCATGAAAAACCAAAAACAGATTTTGTCCATCCTAACCTCCATTACCTTCAAGTTGATTTTTTACCCCCAAGTCTATCCAATTCTAGCTACGGACAAGTAAAAGGTAGTGGAGATGTAGATAAAGCCAAAAAAATCCTTGCTGCCCTAACTTATATTAAGAAATTTAACCCTGACCATGTAATGGTAGTTGATGCGGATGACTGTGTTAATAAAAATTTAGCAGAATTCGTCAATCAAAATATTCAATGTAATGGCTGGTATTTAAAGCAGGGCTATCTATATGAAGAAGGTAAAAGATTTATTTATTTAAATACTAAAAATTTTTATCAATCTTGTGGCTC
>JASJDI010000290.1 GCA_030065155.1 Xenococcaceae cyanobacterium MO_188.B29 | reverse complement strand
GGAGCAAAAATTAAATTTAGTAATGCGCAACTCATTACTCCTTACTTATTACTCATTACTTATCCTCACAGACTACTTTTTCAGCAAACCCTAATTAGCTTCCAAGTCATTTAATGGGTGCAAAGTTAGGCTGTCCATTCTCTTCATAGAAACTTTATATCGGTAGACAGATCTAAAAAACCTAATTTAACAAGAGAATAATAAAATACGCCATAACTTATTCCTCATCATTATTTCTTCGGAAGATGATAATGAAACTCTACATCATTTAGTGAGAGAAAAATACAATGCTAAAATATTGCCTATTAGCTAATCTTGTTACAACCACATTACTTCTATCTTTAGTATCATTTTTTGCTACTGTGGAACATAATATGTTGCAAACAACACAAGCTGAAATCCACCCCACTGTTGAAGAAATAATTAAAGAAGAAAATAGTTTGGAAGAAGAATTTATTAATGCTAATACTGTAGCTGTAAAAAATAAGCAATTTATTACTACCGAAGATTTAGTAGTTATCAATTTAACTGGACAGCCTATTCCTCTCAATAATCAAGAGTTATTATTCACTGGAATAGTTCATCCTGTTAATCAAAAAGAACTCGAACAAAAGTATAATATTATTTGGGAGCGTGGGATTAAGCAGCAATTAGCAGAAAAAGACTCGAAAAAGGCAATTTTGGTTTTAAACAGTGTTTCTTCTTCAAGTCAAAAATAAAATTAATTAATAAAAAAACAATAACAAGAGCAAGATCGATCGCTACAATACAAGGTCTAGCAAGGTAAAAATATAAGCCAATTGTTAGAATAGCAATAGTCACTTTTTATCTTGACAAAGATTAACATTACTACAAAATCATTTGTTTAATTATCATAACTCTTTAGATTTGCTAAATATTTCCTGTGGTTCTAACTAAAAAGACTAAATGGTTAACTAAAAGCAAACTCAAAAATCCGTAAATTAACTGATTTCAGTCCATAAAAACTTAATTTAGACTTAAGTTAATTAAAAATTAGTTTAAATTAAATGGCAAAGGCATAGTTTCTTAAGAATTTAAGATATTTTTTCAATTAAGGATATATGAGCAGAACCAAAAAAATATCTGTTTTCAATCATTCCAATGATAGACAGCATAGAAATGTCAAATCCTTGCAACCAGAAACTACCATAGCCAAAAACCAACAGGAAAAAACTGATGATACTATTCGTGCTGATGTTGTTTTAATTGTTGATGATACTTTAACTAATTTAGAAGTATTATCTGATTATTTGCAATCTGGTGGTTTTACTGTTTCTATTGCTTCAGACGGAATATCAGCATTAAATCAAGCTGAATATATTGAACCAAATATTATTTTGCTCGATATTCTTATGCCTGGAATGAATGGTTTTGAAGTTTGTCAACAGCTAAAAGCTAATCCCAAGACTAGAGATATTCCTGTACTTTTCATGACTGGTTTAACGGATATAGCAGATAAGATTAGAGGGTTTGAATTGGGAGGAGTAGATTACGTAACCAAACCTGTCAACAAAGAAGAAGTGGTTGCACGAATTAAGACTCATCTGAGTCTACAACGCATGCGAGCGCATTTGCAAGCGCAAAATAGGCAGTTAAGTCAAGAGATTTATATTCGTCAACAAACAGAAGCTAAATTAAAGCAATCCCAACATCTATTAAGTACTCTAAATGAAGAATTAGAACAAAGAGTAGCCGAACGTACAGATGAATTGCTCCAGGCAAAAAAACAATTGGAGCATATCAATACAAAGTTACTCCATTCTAATCAAGAGTTAGAAAAGTTTGCTTATGTTGTGTCTCATGATTTGCAAACACCTCTGCGAAGTTTGAGTATGTTTACTCAATTACTGGCACAAGAATATAAAGAGCTTTTGGACGCTCAAGCAGATGAATACATTAGCTATATTTCTGACGGTGCTAACCGTATGCAAACTTTAATTCAAGATTTGCTTGCTTATTATCGTGCAGGTAATAGTGAACAAACTTGGATTTGTGTTAATTTGGAAGAAACATTAAAACAGACAGTTATAGATCTTAAAGCAAGTATTCTTGAAAATAAAGCAGAAATTATAGTTAAAAAATTACCTAAAGTGATAGCTAATCCTGTAGAGATGGGTCAGCTATTACAAAATTTGATTACGAACAGCATCAAATTTCGTGGTCAAGATAATCCCAAAATTGAAATTGATACTATATCTCAACCAAAGCAATGGTTAATCTCTGTTAAAGACAACGGAATTGGTATTGAAAAGCAATATCGTCACAAAGTTTTTCAAGTTTTTCAGAGATTACATTCGCAAAATAAGTATCCAGGGACAGGTGTAGGTTTAACTATTTGTCAAAAAATTGTCGAACGCTATGGCGGAGAGATTTGGGTAGAATCTTTAGTAGGTAAAAGTTCTACCTTCTATTTTACACTGCCTAAAAAAGAATGCTTACATCAAAATCAAGCACATATTCAGGGGTGTCAAGTAAGTTAAAATTTTAAGATTAAATGATTAATTGCCGAGATTTACTTTAGTAATAATTACTTAAGTAATAACCTCAATTATCTATTTGTTACCTAAAAATATTCTAATTTTAATAAAAAATCAGCATTAATTTTACTTTTTAGTAGTGATTGATACTAAACAACAGTGCCTCTTATTTAAGATGGCGTTATACTATGTCTCGGTAACTCTAAATCTGTACAAGGAAGGAAATATTATCTTCTTTTTCACCAATGACAACTAAGCAATTAGTGTAAGCTTTCTATCTGCCCTTAAATTTAACAATTCTGTTAATTATTAGATAAGGATTGTTCTATGTAAACTTTTTCGCTTAAAACAAGTTAATAAAAGTAGATTCTACTTTGTATTTTTCTATCTTTTTACAATTAACTTGTAATTTGAATTAAAGATTATAACAGTGTGTTGAGTAATTAATAGTTAGTCAACACTTATGTTAAATCTACACAAAAACTTCAGCGAAGATTCACATATATTCAGTGATCTTGCTAATGTCATTGTTCTAAAATATCAGACAGAATCATAATCAAGCGAGCAAATTGAGTACTTTTCATCGCTTAATTAGCAAATCATGAGTGGATTTCAAACTTTATTATCTTTGAGGGGTTAGTGTTTGATTGTTTAGAACTTTCTATTCTATTCTCAATCAAGATAAAGCATTAATCTGTGAAGGTAGACGTAAAAACACTAGGGGCAGCTCAACAAAAGCAGCCCCAAGAGTAAATTGAATTAATTAATCATGAGTGTAAAACATTATACAGCAAAAAAACTGATTGTAGCTACCTGGCTTAACAACAATCAACAAACCCAGAAACATAAACAAAAACTACGGCTATCCAAAAAAGCCCAGTTGTTAAATCCGCTTAGAAAGTGGCTAGACAATATCAGCATTAGCGATCGCAATTTCGCTCATCGCCTTTGTAAACTGATTCCCACCCAATGTCCCTTTGAAAGGAAAATCAAGCTATTTGGACATACAATTATTAGTATTCCTCCTTTATGTAAACTAAACCCTCTCTATAACGAGGTAGTCGCTTTGCGCTTTCGGGCCATCTCCTATTTAGCTGATGAATGTGGTGAAGATGTAAGCTCTTACTGCTAAGATACATAATTACTGTATGCTTATATTTCGATATGAGGATACTGTGTCTTCCAGTAAAGCATCATGGCAATTATCCCACTCAAAGCTTGGTATCTAGAACAGTACGAACCAATCAGGAATGTAATTCAAAAACCCTGTCATCTGCGTTTAAGCAGAAACAGTTTACTTAAATCAGGTTTAAGGGCAGATTTTTTAGACGATCGCCTGATTATAGAAAGCTCTGACTGGTTTTCGCGTTATCTAGAGGGAGAAACCATTGAGTTTTATATCGAAGGCAGTGGTAACTATGTTATCTCTAATATTGATTTAGTTTCTCAAGAAATCTATTTCAGTAAACAAGAAGCTCTTTTAGGGCTAGAACCAACCATATACTACAGTCCTCAAACTGAATATCCTGACAGTAGGGAAGAGACTTTAGCTATCCTAGCAGAAACAATTGAAAAACTTAGTCAGCGATCGCGTCTACCTCTAATCTTAGAAATTGCTCCTCGTCCTCAAGACTCTCCTTTACGCCTTAGCAACAGTCAATTGAGAAAAATTCGGCAGAGTCTCCTTTTTATTGCTGAGGGGACACCTATCGCTAGTATTCCGGGAGATAAAAATAAATCTCATCTGCTTCTTAGTCCTAATGTCTGTGTAGAGATCGGTTACGCTTTAGAAAGTAAAGACAAAGGATATATTCTACTTCTACAGATGGAACGTCCTGATTTAACTGGAGAATTGCCTTTTGATTTTTCAGGATATAAGCAATTAATCTATAAAACTCCTAGGGATTTAAAAAAGACTTTACCTAAAATGATAGAAGCTTTGCTAAAAAGATACAGTTTATTTACTTGAACTAAGCAAAAATATCCCAACTCACGTTACTATTTGCTAGTAAGCAATTCTAGATAATACGGACTTCTTTTAGTGACTAAGTTAGAGCAAAAATCCTTCAGCATCTGGAACTATAAACCTTGGTGGTGTCAACCTTGGTCAATTATCCTTACAGGAGTTTCAATTATTGCTGGAAGTTGGCTAATCACTAAAATTATCTGGATTACCGTTGTCTTATCTATACCTATTTTTGTTTGGTGGATTTATTTTTTAATTTTATACCCACAACTAATTAAAGAAGCTTATAGGGACAAAGAAAATTTTTGAGATTCCTGTATTC
Source organism: Xenococcaceae cyanobacterium MO_188.B29 (assembly GCA_030065155.1). Classification (GTDB taxonomy): domain Bacteria; phylum Cyanobacteriota; class Cyanobacteriia; order Cyanobacteriales; family Xenococcaceae; genus JASJDJ01. The sequence goes on along the minus strand of JASJDI010000290.1, from coordinate 3,498 downwards.
AAAAATTGTCAATTATCTGAAGGCGTAAGTTTGAGAAAACTTCAAACTGTTAACTACCCGAATCAAGTGTTAATTGAGCAAGTACATTTTTTAGATACAAAATCTTGCAGGAATCTTTAATTAGTCAAGATTGAAAAAAACATAACATTTAAGGAATCAAATCAAAAATTTTAATAACAACAGCATAATTTGGAATGGTTTATTCTCAGAAAATAGCAAGGAAATATGCGATCGCTTCATTTGTGCTAGCAGTAATTGAGCTTTTAATCGCCATCATACTTTCTTTGGAAATTGCTTCAAACGCTTGTAAATATCCAAGTATTTCTGGTGCTTACAATAATATACTGATTCACATTATTTGCCACCCATTTTTAGAGCTAATTGCCAAGCCTTTATATTACGCTCCAACCTTTACTTTGTGGCTAGTTATTGTAATTCCTACTAGTAGTCTAATTTTAGCTGCTTTTAGCTTTTTTCGCTCCAGACAAAGAAATTGGAGAATGCTGTCAATATCGGGATTGATTATCCATTTTCTGCTTCTAGTAGGCATAGTCATGGAAATTAAGTATGAAATGCTATTCCTGCTTAGATGAATTCGTAAATTCATAGAGACTAGTTAGAAGCAGATTGCGATCTCGTTCCGAGCCAGCGTAGCCTCGCGACAGCGACTACCGAAGGTCTCGCGCAGTGCCAGGCTTAGCTCGATCGACTATTCAGGCGATCGGGGATTTGATTTATATATTAATTGTTACTAAAAAATACTTCTACTAAAAATGTCAAGGATAAGTATCACAAATAATATTGATAGTGATCTTGAGTGATAATCAGTTGCAAAAAGAATACGTTACAAATCTTGACTGAATATTGCTCGCATCTCAATAGAAAAAAAACGTTCTTTCATTCGTCGCTAGGCAACTTTGATGATTATTAAAGAATATTTTCTGAACTAAAAACTCTAGCTCAAAATACACACTTCTTAATAAATCCCCTCAGAAAGACCGAAAAGTTTTAATCTAAAAGCTGAACTATAACTAAAAAGCATACTTAAAATCCAATGAGTGTAACGGCAAGTGGTGGCAGTTCATTAGCCCGTCCTCAACTTTATCAAACAGTAGCGGTCTCGACTATTTTGCAAGCAGAACAGCAAGACCGCTTTCCCGAAAGAGGGGAACTTAATGAATTAACGGCTTATTATAAATCTGGTGCAAAACGGCTAGAAATAGCTCAAACCTTAACCAATAATTCTGACTTAATTGTTTCTCGTGCAGCTAATCGCATTTTTACAGGTGGATCTCCCCTGTCTTACCTAGAAAAGCCTCCAGAAGATGAACCAGCAATGGCATTAGCAGGAGTACAAACTTCGGCACAGCAAGCTGCTTTAGGTACAGTTACTTATATAGAAAGTAAAACTGGTAAGAACGGTGGTGGTATATTTAGTGGTTTGCGCTCTTTATTTACCAGCACTGGACCTATTCCTCCAGGCTTTCGACCCATCAATGTAACCAGATATGGTCCTAGTAATATGCAGAAATCTCTGCGGGACTTATCTTGGTTCTTGCGTTACGTAACTTATTCAATTGTGGCAGGAGACCCCAATATTCTGGTGGTTAATGTCAGAGGACTCAGAGAAGTAATTGAAAATGCTTGTTCTGCTGATGCAACAATTGTAGCCTTGCAGGAAATGCGGGCAGCAGCAAGCGACTATTTCGCGAGAGATCCCGAAGGACAAGAAATAGTTGTTGAGTACTTCAATGTAGTTATCTCAGAATTTAAAGCAGCTACTCCTTCAGACAAGCTACGTCAGCGTCCTTCTACCGATGCTCAGGGCTTACAACTACCCCAAAGCTACTTTAATGCAGCAGAAAGAAGACAAAAATTCGTGATGAAGCCTGGATTGTCAACCCTAGAAAAACAATCCGTTATCAAGGCAGCTTATCGGCAAATTTTTGAAAGAGATATCACTCGCGCCTACAACCAATCTATTTCTTATCTGGAATCTCAGGTAAAAAATGGCGACATCTCGATGAAAGAATTTGTGCGTCGTCTCTGTAAATCTCCTTTATATCGCAAGCAATTCTTTGAGCCTTTTATCAACAGCCGGGCATTAGAACTTGCTTTTCGCCATATTTTGGGTCGAGGACCCTCTTCCCGCGAAGAAGTGCAAAACTATTTCTCGATCGTCTCTGATGGTGGCTTAGGAGCATTAGTGGATGCTTTAGTAGATTCTCAAGAGTACTCAGATTACTTTGGCGAAGAAACAGTTCCTTATATTCGTGGTTTAGGTCAAGAAGCCCAAGAGTGCCGGAACTGGGGAATGCAACAAGAACTGTTTAACTACAGTGCGCCTTTCCGCAAAGTTCCTCAATTTGTTACTACTTTTGCTAAATACGATCGACCTTTACCAGATCAACACGTCTATGGTTCGGGTAATGACCCCTTAGAGATTCAATTTGGCGCAATCTTCCCTAAAGAAACTCGCAATCCCAATGCTAGTCCATCTCCTTTCAACAAAGACACTAAGCGTTTGTTGATTCATCGTGGTCCTGCTATTAATAACCAAAATAGTAAGCCTTCTGCTAGGGGAGAATTTCCTGGGTCTTTAGGAGCAAAAGTATTCCGTTTAAATAATGAGTTACCAGGTGCTGCTAATGGAACTGGAGTTAAGTTTTCAGAAACTTCTACACAAGCACTAGTTCGCGCTTGCTATCGTCAAGTATTTGGACGAGATGTCTATGATGGTCAGCGTTTAACCGCAGCAGAAACCAAACTAGAAAACGGTGAAATTACTGTACGGGAATTTATTCGGATTTTGGCTAAATCTGATGTCTTCCGTAACATTTACTGGTCATCTACATACGTAGTTAAAGCGGTTGAATATATCCATCGTCGTCTTTTAGGTCGTCCTACCTATGGTCGCCAAGAGATGAACAAATATTTTGATATTTGCGCCAAAAAAGGCTTTTATGCTTTAATAGACGCTTTTATTGATAGCGTAGAATACTCGGAAGCTTTTGGCGAAGATACTGTTCCCTATGAACGTTATCTAACACCAGGAGGTCTGCAACTTAGAAAAGCCCGTCCTGGCTCGATTGGCGAAGGTATTGGCGCTAAAGTTGAGAAGAAAGATACACCTCGCTTTGTAGAATTAGGTCAGGTTAGCAACGAACGTGCGGGAGCAGAATTAGAACAAAGAATCAAACAGGGTGTAACAGTTCAAAGGCAGCAAACCAAAACCTTCAAACTGACCAATACTTCTGATAAAGTTGCTCTCAAAAAGGCGATCGCAGCTGCTTATCGTCAGATTTTTGAACGAGACCTCGATCCTTATGTAGTTCAAACTCAATTTACCGCTTTAGAAAGTAAATTAGGTAACGAAGAAATTACTGTTAAGGAATTTATTGAAGCGTTAGGTTGTTCGGAACTTTACATCAAAGAGTTTTATACCCCCTATCCCAATACTAAGGTGATTGAATTGGGTACAAAACATTTCTTGGGACG
>JASJDI010000289.1 GCA_030065155.1 Xenococcaceae cyanobacterium MO_188.B29 | reverse complement strand
AGGGTAGTCTGAAAATGAAACGTTATCAAGCTGGCTTGAATAATAATTTTCTGCTTCAGATTCTATCTAATTCTGGCATATTTTGACTTGATATTTTGATGCGATTACCCTGAGCTTTATGCAACCAAAATCAGATAACAAGAAGCACATTTGAATTTGCTTTTCCTGAGCAGGGTGGAATAGAAAATCTAATTAAAACTTTGCCAATCAAATTAAAAGAAGAGAATTTAATTACTTTAGGAATTGTTATTGACGCAGATAAAGATATCACAGCACGATGGCAAGCAATAACTAATAAATTGCAAAACTTTGGTTATCAAAATATCCCTAAAATTCCTCCCGAAACTGGCTGGATCGATACACAATCAGAACTACCCAAAATAGGTGTTTGGTTAATGCCAGATAATAAACTTCCTGGAATGCTAGAAGATTTTGTCACTTATCTTATCCCTTCAGAAGATAAGCTGAAAAAGAAAGCTGAAGCAATATTAAAAGAAATAGAAACAGAAAAGATTAATCTCTATTCTTTAACTCATCATCAAAAAGCTTTTATCCATACTTGGTTAGCATGGCAGGAAAAACCAGGAATGCCAATGGGACAAGCAATAACCGCTAAATTACTTTCTAACAATTCTAAAATTGCCAATATTTTTATTACTTGGTTAAACAATTTATTCGAGAATTAAAATTTAGGGCGTTGCTGATTTAAAGTATGAAACCGAAAAGTAATCTATTCGTAGCTTTTAGCTTTTAGCTCTTAGCTTTTAGCCTTTAATTTTATTTGCTCAATCGTGAAAATGATAAAATCATACCTCGATTCAGCAACGCCAAATTTAGATATCAAGTCTGTAATTGCTGCATCAGGCTAAAAACGTCAGCTTGCCCCCAATGCTCTACAATTTTACCGTCTACAATACGATCGATGTGAATAACTGAAAATATTACCTGTTTCCCTGTCGGTGGAATACCCATCAATTCTCCCTGATGAGTTCCACTAAAAGTTCCACGAGTTACGACTTTATCACCTTCAGCAATCACTTCTTCTAAAATATGACGACCATCAGGAAATGCAGCAAACATCTTGGATCCATACTGCATAACTGCATCGTAGCCTTTGAGAGGCTTGGCATCTAGTCCTTGACTAACAATATTAGCAGATATCAATTTTCGTCCTTGTTCAACATCTTGTTGATCGAAAGCCTCATAAAATTTAAGAGCGATCGCTTTATTCTGTTCTAGTGACATAATCTTGCTTGGTAATTAATGTATTTTTAATCACTGTATTAGACAGATTTAGGACTGACATTGACTTGGGTTAAGAATTTTTCTGTTGATAAACTCTACGTTTCAAGCGACTAAGAGATTCTGGTTCAATACCAAGATAAGAAGCTAAATAATATTGAGGAAATCACTTTAACTAGATAATTTCCTAACATCATAAACTTCTCCTTTAACCGCTGCTGCTACCACCATCGCTGGACTCATTAATAAAGTTCTTCCTGTCGATGAACCCTGACGACCTTTAAAATTGCGATTAGAAGAAGAAGCACTAATCTGATCCCCTTGTAGCTTATCGGGATTCATAGCTAGGCACATAGAACAACCAGGTTCACGCCATTCAAAACCAGATTGGACAAAAATTTTATCTAGTCCTTCTGCTTCTGCTTCTTGTTTGACTCTCTCTGAACCAGGTACAACAAAGGCTTTAACTCCTGCTGCTACCTGTTGTCCTTGCGCTACTTTAGCTGCTTCTCTAAGATCGCTAATTCTGCCATTGGTACAGCTACCAATAAAACAAACATCTACTTTAGTTCCTAAGATGGGTTTACCTGGGGTTAGCTGCATATATTTATAGGCTTCTTGCGCGATCGCGCGATCGCTTTCGGGTAAAGTTTCAGTAGTAGGGATCGTTTCACTTACCCCCATTCCTTGTCCTGGAGTGATACCCCAAGTTACTGTCGGTTCAATCTCCGCAGCGTCAAAAGTAACAACATCGTCATAGACAGCATCTGCATCACTAACAATACTCCGCCACCATTCTACTGCTTTGTCCCAGTCTGCACCTTTAGGAGCAAAGTCTCTACCTTTAAGATAAGCAAAAGTAGTTTCATCTGGATTAACATAGCCACATCTTGCACCACCCTCGATGGACATATTACAAACAGTCATCCTTTCTTCCATACTCATCGCAGCAAAGGTACTTCCTGCATATTCGTAGGCGTAGCCAACACCACCTTTTACCCCTAGTTTACGGATAATATGGAGAATCACGTCTTTAGCATAAACACCAGGAGGTAATTTGCCGTTAACTTCGATTTTGCGGACTTTTAACTTGGATAAAGCTAAAGTTTGAGAGGCTAAAACATCCCTTACCTGAGAAGTACCAATCCCAAAAGCGATCGCGCCAAAAGCACCATGGGTAGAAGTATGGGAGTCTCCACAGGCAACCGTCATACCAGGTTGAGTTAAACCTTGTTCGGGAGCAATAACATGAACAATACCTTGACTACCAGAACCAACATTATAAAATCTAATTCCGTAATCTTTAGTACTTTGTTCCAGTGCTTGGATCATCTCTTCTGCCAAAACATCGGCGAAAGGACGCGCCTGATTTTCTGTAGGAACAATATGGTCTACTGTAGCGACAGTTCGTTCCGGAAATAATACTTTTAGATTCCTTTCTCGTAACATCGCAAAAGCTTGGGGGCTAGTTACTTCATGAATCAAATGTAAACCAATAAATAGTTGAGTTTGACCAGAAGGTAATGTCCCAACAGTATGTAGATCCCAAACCTTATCGAACAATGTTCCCTTACTCATTAAATTTAGTCGATCGCTGCTAATTAAACTTGCCAAATGCCTGTTGCCTATTTTACCAAAAAACGATAGCTCTGAGGCAAAAGCCGTAAGGTCTACATAGCTTTAAAAAAATAAAGTTACCTGTTGTGATAACAGGTAACTTACTAGCTTACTAAGGAGGAATGAAAATGGATACGAAAAATCCTTTGGCTAGGATTACATATCTAATCTAAGGAGTAGAAATTCTCTAGGGTTAGAGAACTTGTCTTAATGATAGTATTTTCTCAATTCCTTTGTCAATTTCTATAGATTTTTATGCATACACACTATAGTAATATTTCTTTTTACCAACGAAATTTGCTACTAGTTGTTTAAATATTGTTTAGATCTATATTATGTTGGTTTCTCCATCTAATAAGACAGAGTTGCGTCGATCGCTATTACAAAAAAGACTTTCTCTTTCTCCAACCCAATGGCGGACAAAGAGTGAGCAAATTTGTGAGCAACTTCAGTCTTCCTCTATCTATCAAGAAGCAAAAACTATTCTGGCTTACTTTAGTTTTCGTCAAGAGCCAGATTTAAGTATTTTATTCACAAGTAAGAATAACCAGCATAGATGGGGGTTTCCTCGTTGTGTTGGCAAATCTTTAAGCTGGCACTTGTGGCAGCCAGGTGAAAAACTAGTTCAAGGTAAGTTTGATATTTTAGAACCTCTAGCAGATGCACCTACTATTTCAGCTTCAGAAGTAGATTTAATTTTAGTTCCTTGTGTGGCTAGCGATTTTCAAGGTTATCGTTTGGGCTACGGGGGAGGATTTTACGATCGTTTGTTGACTTCTCGCCCATGGAAAAATATCCCTACAGTAAGCATAGTTTTTAAGTTTGCTTATCTTCCTACATTGCCTGTAGATCCTTGGGATACAAAGTTAAAGTATACTTGCACAGAAGAAGGAATACACTTCAACCAAACAATAAGCTACTATAACTAGATTTAAGCTTTATTACGCAAGCTTTACATACTATTTCCCAAAGTGCATAATTTTGGTAAATTGTACGAATAGTACGGATAGATACAATAACTCTATTGTATAAAAAAATTAAAACGCTAGTAGCTTCTATTATTGAACAAAAATGAGACATTTTCAGGACGAATGGATCCAAGAGTGGTGCGAAAATAATGGTTGGACAGATTTATTTAGGGAACGCTACAACTTTTACTGGGCTTTTCCACCTGGAGCAGTAATGCCAGAACCTATTCCTCAAAAAGCATTGAGAATAATTAAGACAGAAAAAGGACTATGCTCAGAAGAGAGAACATGGTTGATTTTAGGAGTAGTAGCCAGCATAGCAGCAGCTATCCTAACTTATTTTCTAGCTTCTCCAATGCCAATCGTTTTGGCTTTTGCTTTTGATGCCATTCTTGTTGCTCAACTAGAAGTAGAAGAGATTTAGTATTTCGGTAGTGCTATATCATCACTTACTTGGCACTACCTAATTATTGTGGTTAAGGGCAAGTAGAATTTTTCCCTCGATCGCCATTAATGCTAATGAGCAACAGTTTTGTGGAGCAAGGCGATCGAAATTAACCAGAGACTCTCAGCAAGTTAGAAAGCGCAAAACTATGGTCTTCGCTCACTTGGATGCAAACTCTAAGTGTTGCGAAGATTTTGTTTTGGGCAAAGCGTTGTTATTATTCCGAACTAAATATAGATTTTAGTTATTGTCCTCAAATACTTCTTGTTTTGTCTAACCATAGATATAGATTTGGCTCGATCGCTTGTTTTGACTAGAATCGTACTATATTAATATTGCAGCTTAAAGGGTAAATGTGGAAAACTAAAGGTATCACAATATCTATTTGAAAGTTGCCAACAAATGAAGTTGCTTACAATAAATCCCCCAAAATTAGCTCAAAAGATTAACATTAAACAAGAAAAATTTAATACTTTTTTAAACAGTTTCAAGATTTATTTCTGATAGTTATTTTTTATTTACTTTACCAAATAAAAAATAACTATCAGCCTAATTAATGTAACAATCCTAAAGCCTTTCTGTGGAGAATTTTGTGATTGTTAAAACTTCACTATAAAATAACTATAGTAACTAGATAGTAAAATATCAAGTACTTGATATGTCTAAAATTTTAATAAAAATAACTAAACTAAAAAAATGAATGAAACTGCTTCTCTTAATCTACAACAACAGCTAGAAAGTCTATCTCTAATTTTGGAACATTGGCTTCCTGTTTTAGAGCAAATGGAACTGATTGAAAAAAATATCGAAGACTTACCCTATGAGTTAGAAACTATTAGACAGGGTATTCTGAGTTACAATAAAAGTAAAGAAAAAAGTGATGATCATAGTTGGTTGAGTTCAGTTGCTTTCCAGCAATCAGCTAACAAAGAAAAAATCTTATATCTAAAGCTACAACAGATCCTAGAAAGCTTAGATGATGAGATTCCTAATTTACTGTTCTTAGAAGAAAAAATCAAAAATATAGTTTGTTTGCGTGAAGTCACAGAGGCTTTGCAAGAACACATCCACAACAAATCCACAACCAATTATCTTCCTGATTTTCCCGTCAGAGAAAATATCCAGCTAATTAGAGAGCCAAACAACAAGCCTAAGGGAATATGGCAATCTATTGGTTCTTTTTGGCAAAATCTTATCAATCCTAAACGCTTCAATAAGCAAATGAAGTTTGTTTGGTTTTTTGGCTTGATCTTAATTTGGAATATAGCTTCTAACTTTATTTATGCTCATGTAGTAGATAATAGTAACAATCTTGATACTCAAGTAACTAATATGGGACATCGTCTAGAAAATATCCAAATCCATAATTTTTCTGGTTTTACAAATGAGTAGCCATAAATTAGGCAAAAATATCCAAACTCAAAGAATTTGAGATAAAAACTTTTGAGTACGTTCTTCTTGAGGATTATTAAAAAACTCTTCTGGGGGAGCTATTTCTACTATTATTCCTTCATCCATCAAAACTACCCTGTCTGCTACTTCACGGGCAAAACCAACTTCATGAGTGACGCACACCATTGTCATCCCCGAATCAGCTAGATTTCTCATGGTATCTAATACTTCTCTAACCATCTCTGGATCTAGAGCAGAAGTAGGTTCATCAAATAACATGATTTTGGGTTGCATTGCCAAAGCGCGAGCGATCGCCACTCGTTGTTGTTGTCCTCCTGATAACTGTCCAGGATATTTATGCGCTTGTTCGAGAATACCTACTTTTTCTAGTAGCTGCATAGCAGTTTCTTCGGCTTTCTTTTTTGACCAACGACGTACCCAAGTTGGTGCTAAAGTAACATTTTTCAGAACAGTGAGATGAGGAAAGAGATTAAACTGTTGAAAAACCATCCCCACTTCTCTTCTAATCGCTTCGATATTTTTAAGATCGTGAGATAATTTAATCCCATCAATAACGATTGCTCCTTTTTGGTAAGGTTCAAGAGCATTAAAAGTACGAATAAAAGTGGATTTTCCACTTCCTGAAGGACCCATAATTACTACGACTTCCTGTTTATGGACTTTGAGATCTACTCCTCGTAGGACATGGAAGTTATTGTCGTACCATTTTTCTACTTCTTGAGCAATGATAATAGGTTCGGAGGTGGACGATGAGTTTGAAGTCATAAAGTTTTTTCTGTATGAGTCTGCATTTGAAAGCAGATCGATGTAGATTTTTTAAGAATAGTTATTAATATTAGTTTTTCTTTGCAGTCAGCAATGTTAGTCTTGAGAAATTTTTAAGTCTTTTTCTACTTGACAAGGATATTCTATATCATCAGACTGGGATTTTATGTTCATATAGGAATAAAAACTATCCTTCAAACAGCAGTCATCAAGGACATTCATATGATCGCAACCGCATCATCTCCTAATAGTTTGGCAATAAGTAGAGATAATTTACCTAATATTTCTGGCTGGGAAGCAGAGATTAAAAATATAGTTAATCACAACGAAACAATATTTTTGCCTAAGACTAATCTTAACTTAGATAATATTCAGGCTGGATTTGCTTGTGCTTTGCATATGCACCAACCAACTATCCCCGCAGGTACAAATGGGAAATTAATTTGTAATCTTCAGTATATGTTTGAACACCAAGGCGAGGGAGATAACCACAATGCAGGGGTTTTCGCTTGGTGTTATAGCCGTATGGGGGATTGGATACCTGAACTCGTTAGTAATGGTTGCAATCCTCGGATCATGTTGGATTATTCAGGAAATTTGCTGTGGGGTTTACAGCAAATGGGACGTAATGATGTAATTGATAACCTCAAAAAAATTACTTGTGAACCCAAATACCAGCCTTATGTAGAGTGGTTAGGAACAATGTGGTCTCATGCTGTAGTTCCTTCTACTCCTATTCCCGACATTAAGCTACATATCCAGGCTTGGCAACATTATTTTGCAGCTATTTTTGGTTACGATGCTCTTAAACGGGTTAAAGGCTTTTCTCCTCCAGAAATGCATCTACCCAATAATCCTGATACTCTCTATGAGTATATTAAAGCTCTCAAAGATTGTGGTTATCGCTGGTTATTGGTACAAGAACATTCGGTAGAAAGACTGGATGGTTCGGGCGTATGGCACGATGATAAGTATGTTCCTAATCGTTTAGTTGCTCGTAATTCTCAAGGGGAAACGATTAGTATTACTGCTTTAATTAAAACTCAAGGTTCAGATACTAAATTAGTTGCGCAAATGCAACCTTATCATGAAGCTAAGGGCAGAGGAAAACAACAAATCGGTAATATATCTGTACCTTCCTGCGTTTCCCAAATCGCTGATGGGGAAAATGGCGGAGTGATGATGAATGAATTTGCCCGCGACTTTCAACCTGTATGGAATGAGATTAAAAATAGTGGTGGTGTAGTTGGGTTTAACGGCACAGAATATATTGAACTTTTAGAAGCAGCAGGAGTTAAGCCTGAAAACTATCCTACTTGTCAAGCAGTGGGACAACACAAAATTTGGCAAAAAGTAGACCCCGATCGAGCTACACCAGAAGCAGTAGCCAAAGCTATTCAAGAATTAAAGGAAACCGATCATCAATTCCATATGGATGGTGCATCTTGGACAAACGATTTAAGTTGGGTTCAAGGTTACGAAAATGTTCTTGAACCCATGAATCAATTGAGTGCTATGTTCCATGCTAAATATGACAATGCAGTAGCCAAAGATCCTACGATTACTAAAAGTCCTGAGTATTTAGAAGCTTTATTGTATGTATTGTTGGTAGAAACTAGTTGTTTCCGTTACTGGGGACAAGGTACTTGGACAGATTATGCTAGAGAATTGTATCGAAGAGGAGAAGAGTTATTGAAATAGTTAGTTGGTAATCTAAGGTGGGCAGCAATTCTCATTATGAGAATGATTATTATTATTTTGAGGGTTTCAAGTTCTAAAAACCCAATTCTTTCGAGAGCGGATTGAATGTTGCTTTGAAATTTCTTATTTAAGCTCTTGCAATTTTGTGTTA
>JASJDI010000025.1 GCA_030065155.1 Xenococcaceae cyanobacterium MO_188.B29 | reverse complement strand
TGGACTTGAAAGTATAAAATTGGAATTCTCAGACAACCCCTTAAAGAGATATTTAGCGAAAGTTTAGAGATAAAAATAAATTTAGTCAGTATAAATCTAGCGATTGTATCTATTGGTAAAATTCTTTAGACATATGTAACTAATTATGAAGTAAAGTAATAGTAATAATTTAGATAACTACTTAAAAACATGGTCGATTATTGTATATAAAGCAACGCCTTAAATGCTAACTTTACATCTCTAATTTCATCCACAGTAATCTCTCTGAGAAAGCCAGTAGTCGGGCAAAAATCTCCCTAATTTCCTATGTCCCTATCTCCCCATTTAAGATTTTAACCCCATAAGAAAAGAGGTAACCCGCTTCTAAGATTACCTCTTGATTCGCTTCCTAGATTTCTATAAATAGACTCTTTACTGTGACCAGTTAATAGATAACTGTTAGTAAGCTCAGAAATTTTTTTACTTTGCTTATACAGAAAGTCAAATTATAGAAAACACTTTTGACATTTTTGAATTACTGAACGATAACTTTGCCTGCCATGCCTGCACCACGATGAGGTTCGCAGTAGAAAGGATATTCACCAGCAGGAGTATCTGCAGGGAAAGTGGTTTCATAGGATTCGCCAGGAGAGAAGAATAAACCTTTATGAGAAGCTTTGGTTGCCAAGCTATCATCCATCTTACTAGAGTCGAAAACCACATTATGAGGAGCCACTTTATTGTTAACCCACTTAACTGTATCCCCTGGTTTGATAGTTACGGAACTAGGCTCAAATTGTAGCATTCCGTTATCCGCACCCATTTTTACTTCGTAAGTTGCTGCTGCTGCTGGGTTAGCTCCCAAAAAAAAGCTAGTAGTTACTAGCAAGACTGTAGATAAGAATAAACCTAATTTTTTTGCCATTTGTCGTTGACTCTCAATATAATTTTTTCTGATTCAATGCCCCATCCAAGCAGAGGACTAAATGTAAAGCAAAATTATACTATTTTGCTCGATGTATGGGTTTTTTTACTATCCGTATCCCCAGATCTAATATTACTACAAAAGTTTGACAACCTGTCAAACTTTTACAGCTTGTCTTTTGACAAAAGTATTTCTCTGCTTCAAAATACAAGGCTGAGCGAAATCTTTTGAGAGGAGAAATTCATGTTAAAACGGCTATCAATAGCTGTCTTGTCTTTAGCATTTGCCATTGTTGCATTTGTTAGCCCCGCTTGGGCTGGAGATGCTGCTAATGGTGCTAAAGTTTTTAGTGCTAACTGTGCTGCTTGTCATGCTGGAGGAAATAACCTAGTCAACGCACAGAAAACTTTAAAGAAAGCTGATTTAGAAAAATATGATATGTATTCTCTTGAGAAAATTCAGTATCAAGTGATTCACGGTAAAAATGCTATGCCAGCTTTTGGTGGGCGTTTAACCGATGCACAAGTTGAAGATGTTGCTACTTACGTTTTATCTCAAGCAGATAAAGGTTGGTAGAAATAGATACATTAAACAACGCTCCGATCTATCCTAGTCAAATTAGATAGAGAGGATCTATGCTAATTCTCTAAAATAACTGGAGATCTAGTATATTGGAGAAAGGAAGAAGAATAAGGGGAAACAATAAGTATATTGCTCTTTTTATCTTTTGCCTTTTTCCAATTCAAATTAGCGATCTAGCAGATGCAACCGCCACAAAATCTTAATTTAGATCCATCATCAAGCTATCAGCCAGCACTAGTCGCTAAGCACTTTGACGAATTTGGCATTCGAGAATGGGAGAGATTAACCCAAACTCCATCAGATGAGGTAAGTTTAGCGATTCATACCCATTACCTCAAACAATATATCTCTCATGGCGATTTAGTACTGGAAATTGGTGCTGGCGCGGGAAGGTTTACCCAAGTACTTGCTGACTTAGGAACAAAAATTGTGGTTGCCGATATTTCTTCAGGGCAACTAGAACTAAACAAACGTCTTGCTACTGAATATGGCTTTGAGAGTTCAGTTGAAGATTGGCAACAGATTGATATTTGTGATTTGTCTGGCTTTGAAACAGGAGTCTTTGATGTTGTAGTTGCTTATGGTGGTGTTTTTAGCTATGTTCTCGATCGACGCGATCTAGCTTTACAGGAAAGTCTTAGAGTACTCAAACCAGATGGTATGCTCTTTCTTAGTGTCATGTCACTGTGGGGAACTGCTCATCGGTATTTAGATGGTGTTTTGGCTTTGCCCCCTGCTATCAATCAAAAAATCACTGAGTCAGGAGACATTTCCCCAACGACTTTTCCCGCTCGCCAAGGTAATTTTATGCACTTGTTTCGTGCAGACGAATTAAGGCAGTGGTTAGAACAATCAGGAGCAAGAATAGTCAAGCTTTCAGCCTCTAACTGTTTATCTTTATTGTGGGAGCAAAAGCTAGAACAAATTAAGCAGAATCGAGAAAAATGGCATGAGCTTCTACGCATGGAAATTGAGGCTTGTGCTGATGCAGGATGTTTAAATATGGGAACACACATAATTGCAGTGGCTAGAAAAGCATAAAATATAAAGTCTTTTCTCGTTTTTTGTTTCTCTACCTGTTTTAGGAAAAACTAGCTAACGAAATCCAGATTTATGAATAATAAAGCCTATTTACAAAGTCTTCCCAAGAAAAGAATGGGTGCGGGATGTTTATTTTTTAATAATAATGATCAAATATTGATTGTTAAGCCCAGTTACAGAGATGCTTGGTTAATCCCTGGAGGTGTAGTTGAGGCAAATGAGTCCCCCAGACAAGCCTGTATTAGAGAAGTGGAAGAAGAAATAGGCATAAAATGTCAACCAGAAAAGTTGTTATGTGTTGATTACATTAGTGAAACTCAAAATAATAACGAGTCACTACAATTCATTTTTCTGGGGGGGATTATTTCAGAAGAAGAAATTGTAATTACTGACAATGAAATTAGTGCCTACCAATTTCTTGAGTCAGAAAAAGCATTATCTCTACTTAGCCATCGTCTTCGTCGAAGAGTAGGCAAGTGTTTAGAAAATCTAGATAACGATCGCTGTCTCTATCTTGAACAAAAAGCCAGCCCGCATTCCACCATCTTCGCGACAGCAAGTGGTGGTTAGGGCGCAAGCGTGAGTTAGTTTTAACTATCGTATCCTTGGTTTTCAATATATTTTTTAAGCACAGTTAAAGGCGCACCACCAGCAGATGTATAACCAAAACCACGCTTCCAAAAGACAGGTTTCCTCTCTTGGTGCGCGTTCCCTTGCTCGGGAAACCCGAGCGGGGTCGCACCGCAGTAATAAGGTTTGAGTTGTGTAGCAAATTCTTTTCTGATTTCACGACTAGTAATGGTTTTGAGTATATTGGCTAACTTGGAGAGAGATATTTTAGGAGCAACATCAACGAGTAAATGAATATGATCTTTAGTTCCTAAGTCAGCTTTGCACTGCAACAATTCACAATCTTGAGTTTGGCATAGTTTTTTCATCAACTGACAAAGCCGATTTTCGATAGGTTCAGTAATGACAGAATGACGATACTTGGTTACAAACACTATATGAATAAGATTAAAGCCAAAGCTGTGAACATGGGCTTTTAGTTTGGTCATAAATATAAAACACTATGGTATAATTTCCTCATGATAAAACAGAACATCAGGACTGACAAATGGCAAATCATAGTGACTCCTCCCCAAAAAGAGTTACTAGAAAAAACTGTTTGTGAGTTTAGATGTTTGATTCGTAGCTTGGTAGGGGTTATCTACACTCATTGGTCTAGTATTGGTTTATTAGATTCTCAGGCGAGAATCCCTGCCGTTGAAAAGCTAATTCACACTACTGCTAAAAATCCTCAACCAAAGTATCAATACTTTAATTCTCGTTTCTATAAATTCCCTAGTTATTATCGACGTGGTGCAATTCAATTTGCCCTGGGTCAAGTATCTAGTTTTGTGACTAGATATAGGGAATGGCAATCAGGAATGAGAAGTCAAAAAAATGCACATCCACCAAGACTGAATGCGGATTGTGGAGCTTATCCACCATTGTATAAAGGTCAGTGTATTAAGTTTTCCGAAGACTTAAATAGTGCAGAGATTAAGGTGTTTACTGGTACTGACTGGGATTGGATTACAGTAGGATTAACTGGTCATAGACAACGACATCTAAACCCAGATTCTCAACGAAAATCTCCCTATCTAATTGTTAACAGGAAAGGATGTCATTTATCCGTACCATTCCAAATCAAAACCCTCAAAATCAAAGATAAACCATCGGTATTATCTGTGGATTTGGGGATAAATACCACTGCTACAGTTTCAGTAGTTAACTTTGACGGCACTGTAAGCCATCGTGAATTTATTCATCCTGGTAGAGACATAGACCGTCGAGACTCCAGGCTGAAGCGTATTAGTAGCAAAGCTAGAAGAACGGGAAAACTCTACAAAGGTTTTTGTCGTAGCTTGTATCGCAAAGCTAACAATATCAATCGAGAAATTGGACAAAAAGTATCATCTCGTTTGATTAAGATAGCCCAACAATATCAAGTCAAATACATCGTATTTGAGCAGCTCAAAGGTTGGCGACCCAGAGGTGGGAAGAAACGCTCTACTCTTAAACAACGTTTTCATGGCTGGTTACATCGTCGCATAGCTAATCTTACCGAGATGAAATGGTCAGAATTAGGAGGAAAAGTTGTTTATGTTAATCCTCGTGGTACTTCTAGTTATGCTTATGATGGTAGTGGCTGCACGAAACGAAATAAAGATAATTATGAATTAGCCATATTTGCTAATGGTAAGCAATATAATTGTGACCTTTCAGCTAGTTATAACATTGGTGCAAATTTTATCTATAGACTGATGAGCAGAAATGGCTCACAGGACAAGCATGGTAAAAAGTCCTGCTTGTCACCCAGAAGTCGGGTAACGCTTTCAATGTTGTGGTCTCAACCCATAACTATTGTAGAGCAAGATACCACCTCCTCGCGCGATTCTGGTGGTGGAGGCTTCATGATCAGCAATTAATATTTTCTAGTTAAATGATCGCGCTTTTCTTTTAACTCACTACGGCGTAATCTTAATTGAATATCTTCTAATAACTTACGATTTACTGCCATTAAATCGGCTACTAAACCAAAGATCCACAACTGTACACCGATTAAGATCAAGATTGCAGCTAAGATCAGACTAGGAACACGAGGTTTAGCAGGATCGTCACCCAAAATACCCCAGAATAACAAGAGCCAACGCAGACAAAGCAAGAAACCGATACTAAAAGGAACACCTCCCAACATCATAAAAAACTGGAAAGGACGATAGGTCATAAAAATACGAATTATCGTTATGATCGATCGCTGGACGTAAGCAGAGATACTTTTAACTAATCTGGAGGGGCGCAAATAACCATTAGTCCGAATAGGAACATAAGTAATTGCCATACCTCTTTGCCCTGCTTGTATAATCGTTTCTAAAGTATAGGTATATTCATTAAAAACGTTTAATCTTAAAGCAGCTTCTCGACTTATCGCCCGAAATCCACTAGGCGCATCAGGAATATCAGTTTTACTGGCAATACGTACTACAAAACTACCCAACTTTTGTAATAATTTTTTAATGGGAGAAAAGTCTTTGATCTCTTGAATAGGTCTAGCACCAATCACAATTTCGGCATTACCATCAAGGATAGGCTGAATTAGTTTGGGGATATCTTCCGCACAATATTGGTTATCTGCATCAGTATTAACAATAATATCTGCTCCTGCTTTAAGAGAAGCTTCTATTCCTGCCATAAAGCCTTTTGCTAAGCCTTGATTGTGTTCAAAATTAACAATATGATCTACACCACTAGCTTGAGCAACTTCTACTGTGCGATCGCGACTACCATCATTAATTATTAACCATTCCACTTCATCTATACCAGGAAGACGACGAGGTAGTTGAGATAAAGTCAATCCTAAAGTAGCTTCTTCGTTATAACAAGGTATTTGAATAATTACTTTCATGATGGCTAATAGTATATTTGGACAAAGTTGATCTACGTATCTCAACAGAATTATTTATACATTCTCTATCTCCCTAGTACAGACAAGGCATGCCTTGTCTGTATCTACTCTCTATTTACTCTCCTAACATCCAACTAATTTGGCACAACTACTTATTACTTAATAACCAACCCCTTCTTAAATTCCAGACTCCTAAAGCTATCATCATTAATGCAATCAGGAAACCAATCCAGATAGGAATCCCTGCGACAGGTAACATCCACCACCACACTGCTACAATTCTCAGTAAATCTGAACTAGCTAATTCTCCTTTGCTTGGTACTATCCCCACTCCACTCAGTACCTCCTTAATATCAGTGTTGAAAGCCTCTTGTACCTGACGAAAAGCTGCTCCCCAAGCATTAAACAAAGGAGCATAACTTGGATCTCCCCACAAAGATAAAACTTTACGGATATATCTTCCATCAGATGCCTCTGCATAATAGCGTTGAAAGAAAGAAACTAGAGTAGGTGCATTCCAGAATAAACCAATTACAGTTAGAACAATTAACCACCGCCACCATTTGCGATCGAGTAAACCAATCACGGCAAATAATGCGGGTAAAGTAGGAACAAGAAATCTAGGTCCCCAACTCCAACCGCCAAATCGCCAAAACGAATGTAGTACCCAGTATCCGCAAAAAATACCTAACACAGCCAAAGCTTCGATCGGTTGAGTTTTCCAAAGTTTACGCCAAGCAATAATTACTAATACTACAGGAGTGCAATACCAAATTAAACCCCCTCCTGCCCCAGGACTAAAAATTAAACCGACTAGCCTTTCTAACATTCCTGCAAATTGGAACTTAGAGGCATTTTGACCGGAAGTAAAAAAATCTCCAAAACGCAGGTAATTATAGCCAAAGTAGAGCATTAAACCCATCCCTGTCCCTACTAAAGGACTAATAACGGTGCGGATAGGATATCTTTTAAAGCCAAAATAAAGAGCTAATACTGGACCAATCACTACTCCTGCTGGTTTAGCTGCGATCGCTAGTCCGCCTATAAAGCTAGCAATTGCGTGTTCTCGATAGGTTTTACCTAAAGCTAGATAAAGACTGAGAGTTGTCATAAACGAGAGTAAGGGTTCAGCGAAAAACTGCCGTGCATACACTAAAGCAGTTGTCCCAAAGGCAAAACTTAAGGCTGCTAAATAGGCGGATTGTTTTTTGGCACCAAGTCTTAGAGATAATAAGACAATCAGACCTGTAGTAGCCACAGTCAAAAGAACTGATAAAACTAAAGCACAAACCCCTGCTGCATAACGAGGGGGAATATTTAACAAGTGACCCAAAAATAAGCCTACTGCGACAAAAGGAGTAGCTACAATAGGCAATAAAGGATAGCGAATTGAATAGTATTGTCCATCTGCACCAACTATCCCTGCACCTGGAGGTAGAGAAAAATCTCCTTCAGTGACTAGAGAATTGGAGACAAAGAACATTTCTGTACCATCAATACCCCAAATGCCGGGTTTTAAGAAAGCTAGATAGATTAATCCTACCCCAAAACTTAAGGCTAAGATAATTGGTAATATTTCTTTTCTACTATCAGAATTGTTACTCACGGTTATTGGTTAGTAGTTAGTTCCAGTTTTTGTCTTCTGTCTCAGTGTCTTAAGATATGAAGCAGTTATCAAGTAAATTTTAGCTGTAATCAATGAATTCCCATTTTCGCTTTGGTGTAGCAAGTGACTTACATATTGCTGTACCTCAGACAATAAAAAATCATGCTACTAGATTTCATTTAACTGAAGTAAGCATTCCTGTTTTAGAACAGGTTTTAGACCATTTAGAATCGTGTCAGTTAGACTTTTTGCTTTTACCAGGGGATTTAACTCAAGATGGTGAACCAGAAAATCATCAATGGTTAGCGCAGCGTTTAGCTAAATTACCTTTTCCTGTGTATGTTGTTCCTGGTAATCATGATGTTCCTACGTTATCGGCTACAAAAAATTCGATCGGATTTCAAGAGTTTCCTCGCTACTACTATCAGTTTGGCTATCAAAATTCTCAGCAACATTATTACACCCAAGAGATTTTACCAGGAGTTCAATTAATTGCTCTTAATTCTAATAACTTTAACTCCGAGGGTAAACAATTAGGCTTTGTTGATGAAGCACAATTGCTATGGTTAACTGAAATATTAGCAAAAGTACAAGATAAATTAGTACTGGTGATGATTCATCACAACTTAATTGAACATTTACCAAACCAATCGAAGCATAATTTAGGTAAGCGTTATATGTTGGCTAATACTTCTCAATTATTAGCTATTTTAAGAAAATATGGTGTTAAGCTAATTTTTACAGGACATCTCCATGTTCAGGATGTTGCGGAATTAGCAGGGATGTATGAGATTTGTACTGGTTCATTAGTTAGCTATCCTCATCCCTATCGGATTATCGATTGTCAGCTAGATAATCGCGGAAATAAAGCAATTACAATAGAATCTCATCAAATAACAGCTGTCTCTGGTTGGGAAAATTTAGCTGATACTTCCAGAGAATGGTTAGGCGATCGATCTTATCCGTTTATGTTTAATTTATTGACTTCCCCACCTTTTAATCTATCCCCAAAAGAAGCAAATAAATATGCTCCTCAACTACGCTATTTTTGGGCTGATATTGCTCAAGGAGATACCGTATTTGATTTTCCTGAGTTTCCACCCCAGTTAAAAGAGCATTTTCAAAAGTTTGGCGCGATCGATCCTGAGGGAAAACCTAATTTAATTGATAATCAAGCTACTATTTTGCTTACAACCTAATCTCTTGAAGTGAGTAATTCTAGGTTTAAAATAAGTTTGTGTCAAAAGAAGGCAGAAGGCAGAAGATAATTTGTTTGAAGAAAACCCTTCCGCCATCTACCTTTCAAGGCAGAAGCCTTGGTTAAATAAGGTACGAATTAAACTCGATTACTTAAGCAAGCTTAGAAAGTAAAAGTAGTTCTAATTGAACCGATAATACCAGCATCATTATCACTATCACCAAAGGGTGCATTGATATAGATTACGCCGGGAGTGATAGAAATGTTGTCATTAAGTTGGTACTTATAAAAGGCTTCAACGTGAAGAGCTACATCATCTTCATCTGTAGCACAACCAGCACCATCACAACTACTAACATAAGGTTCTGCACCAACGATAATTCCACCTAAGTTACCTTCTTTACCTAGGTCAGGAAAAGCCAATCCTACTCCATAAGACCAAATATCAGCCTCGGAATCATCATCCCCTGGTACACTTACATCACTATACATACCAAAAGCATTAATAGCAATATTGGGTGATATTTGTACTGAACCCTCTAAACCAAAAGAGTTAGTAGTTAAAGCAACGTCCTCAAAAGGATTACGAGCATTTGCAGTACCCACACCTAGATCGAAGATGGTATTATCCTCTTCTGTGAAATAACCACGGACATAGGTTGCAGCTAATTGGATGCTGTCAGTAGGGCTCCAAGTAACCTGTCCTAGGGCAGAATATTCACCGTTGAAAAGACCAGCACCTTCTGAGGGACTAAAAGAATCACCACCAAAATAACCAGCACTTAAAATTATAGACTCAGTTAGCTCAAAGTTTGCACCAATACCGCCACCAGCAGCTAGACCAATTTTATAGATGGGACTAGATTCACCAAAGCTAGACAGAGAACCAGTCGCGCCTGTGAAGCTATCAAAATAAGGGCTAACTGAAGGGACAAAATCTACCCAGAGAGGGAAGACTGCGGGTAAATAAACTTGTATTTTTTCACCAATGGGAAAATAGTAAGCTAACCAGCCGATTTCAACATCGTTACCATTGTCGAAGGTATAAGTAAATGCACCCTGGTCTAAGTCGTTGAAAGCTGAGGCATTACCCGCATCTAGGCGAGTGTATAAAGCATCTTTACCAGTGAAGCTAGATACAAAAGCCAAACGAACTCGGTTTTGGAAAACAACTTCGTTATCGTTATTAAATTCTTGAGCTAGACCAAATACTGCTTCCCCTTCTAATTTGGTAGTTGTAGAAAACTGATTATCTTCCAGAAAAGCTATCCGACTTTCTAGATTATCGACCCTTCCACTAAGAGTAGCTAGTTCTGCTTCAAACTCTTGCACTAGACGATTGAGAGTATCAAGATCTTCTCTGACGATCGATTCTGAAGAGGCAATTAAACGTTCAATCTGATTTAAACAAGCATTTAAACCAGCAGCAAATTCATAACGGCTTAAAGCTCTGCTACCTCTGTAAGTTTGATTGGGATAACCGACAATACAACCATAACGATCAACTAAACTTCTTAAAGCTTCATAAGCCCAGTCTGTAGGAGAAACGTCTCTGAGTTGATTGACATTAGTTACCTGACTAATTGAGTTTTTTCTTCCTTCCCGACTGTAGTTATTCAGTTGATTTAAGATTTGACTCTGCTCAGTAACAGCTTGAGCAACTATAGTTCCAGTAGTTGCTATTTCTTGATTTCCTTCTGCTTCTGCACTATTAGCAGGAGCAACGCCCATAGCTAAAGCAAGCATTGCTGGACTTGCTAGCAAACAACTGCGTAATATTTTTGACATTTTTTCTCACACCAAGAACAATTAATTAACTAAATTATATGTATACAAAATATATACGATATAATTAGAGACAACCTCATAAAAATTAACCAGATTTTTGTTTCGCTATTTGTATCGTAGAATACAAAAACCTGGCATGTTTATTAATCAAGGCGGTAAGTACTGAACTGGTCTTAGTTAAGAAGATTAATTTTTGGCAACTTACTGAGATTTAGATAAGATTAATTTTTTCAGTAATTTTCTGTTCTACTATATCAGGAGACTCTTCTCCATTGATAGTTAATAATCTTTTGCTGTAACGATAGTATTCTAAAATAGGGATAGTATTTTCTTGAAAGTTATAAATACGTCGTTGAATCACCTCAACTCGATCGTCAGATAAACCACGGTTGAGGGAACGTTCCATCATAGTAGATTCACTGACTTGCAAATAAATTGCCCAATCTAATTTTTGTTGTAACTCTTCTAATAAAAAATCTAATTCTTCTGCTTGAAAGGCGGTACGAGGATAGCCTTCAAGAATCCAACCTTGTTTGACATCTGGTTCGAGCAACCTTTGTTTAATAAATTGAATCATTAACTGATCTGGTACTAATTCCCCTTGCTTAACATAGGATTGTGCTTGTTTGCCTAGATCTGTACCAGTAGCTATTCCTTGTCGGAGAATATAACCTGTAGAAATACTAGCTATGTTTAGGCGATCGCTCAGTTTAGCGGTTTGTGTTCCTTTGCCTGAACCAGTTCCCCCTAAAATTACTAATCTCATTTCTCTATTCTCCCCATGCCGTGTGAACAACGTCGATCTAATTCATTTTTTATGTTAGCTCCTTACCTACTATCTCAATAAAAATCGAGAATGACCAATAAAGATCGATAGTGATTAGAGATGGTTACTTTCGAGAATTGATCTAAGCTATATTAGATTATTATTTGTTGCTCCAAACGGTTTCTAGACTTGATTCATAATCAAACTCCCTTACCTCAGTTATTCAAAGGAATAGCTTTGTTTACCCCAGGAGGAGATTTAATTTATGGTATTGATAGTAGTAAGCAAGCTCATTGGCACATTCATTTGTGTCTCGGTTTGCAGCAAATACTGGGCTTGTCAGAACCTCCTCATTTCCTTGTACCAGGCTATACAGCTACAATTGATCGTTGGTTAGAAGCACGAACGCAGAAAATCCGAACTTCAGCACAAATCTATCCAGCAGTACAACGTTATCAATCTTTATTAAGAGTTTTATTTCAGACAAACGAAGTAGTCTGGCAAACTGTTCCTTGGCAAGAAGAGTATTGTAATTCGCTGATGTTAGAAACTTATCGCCACCAGTTCCCCCAACTATGGGAAGATCATAATTTAATTATTCGTTTAGACCCAGATAATAATTATCAAACAGGAAACTTCCCTATCATTAGAACCACCGATTCTTCTCCTAGATTAAGTCAGCAAACCTTAAAAGCTAACTTCTTGGCTGAATCTAAGAACAATGAAAATGGGCTAAAAAAATTAGTAGAAAATAGAAGTGAGATTTCTATATCTGGAACTCACTCAACAATAAATCAAGAAATAAATAAACTATCTGATTCATCAGAAATCAAGAATAGTGGCTATGTCCTGCGCCTATTTATTTCTAGTGATAATGCTGCGGTGGAAAGAACCTTAACAAAAATACACCAACTTTTAGAGGAAGGTCTAGTTTACCCTTATACTTTAAAAGTGATAGATATTTCCAAAAACCCAGAGCAAGCAGAAAATTACCATATCTCTGCTACGCCCACCTTAGTTCGTGTCTGGCCCCAACCTATACGCAGAATCGTGGGTAAATTAGATGATTTTGAGCGAGTTTTACAAATTATATCTAGCCTTTAACTTCTAGACTTAATTGGTTGGTAATTATGAACACAGCAACCCTGGCAGCGATCGCCTACGGAATTACTTCTATAGCAGGAGGAATATTTGGATATGCTCAAGCTAAAAGTCGCGTTTCCCTTATCTTGGGCAGCATTAGTGGGATTTTCCTGATAGTTGCTGCTTGGGCACAGTTACAAGGACTACCCATCGGCTCAACTATTGCCCAAATTATCACTCTATTACTAGTAGTAGTGTTCACAGTTCGTTTAATCAAAACTCGCAAATTTATGCCAGCAGGACTAATGCTCATTTTGGGATTAATAACTTTGGTTTGCCTATTTTTATAGATAAAACCAAAGTCACTTATCAATCAATTTGCTCTAAGCTAAAGTTTCAGGACAATAGCCTAATCCTCTAGTGAACTGCTGCCGAAAAGCTTCAATATCTTTGGTATCTGGCTTACCATAAGAAACAACAGCTACCTGATAACGGCGCATCACTTCTACTACAGATTGCCCTGTTTCTAAACTCCAAAACACCATCTGTAAACGCATGTCTGGTTCGTAGGTAATGCCTAACTCACTCATAAAAGCTTGGAAGTTTCCATGTTGTTCAGGAGTGAGGGACTGAGGAAACCTAACTTTGACAATCCAGCCGTCAATTTGATGAATCACAGTGAGGGATGCGCTATTTTCCTGCTGTCTCTGCCGAAGATATTCAATTGTTCTCAAAGTCAGGCTAGCATTGGCGAGAGAGTAAAGATAATCCATAAACATTCCTGTAACAGCCTTACTCTAATAGTCTGACAAGAAAGTGATGGCTTATGCTAGGGGAAAAGCACCCGATCTTGCAAAATTATTATAGGGGATATCACCCAATTATCTAGTATAGAATGAACAAAGCAACAGGAATAAGTGAAGATCGCTTACTGTCAAGCTATGGCTATGAATTACCAGAAGAGCTTATTGCTCAAACCCCCATTGTGCCACGAGACAATTCTCGTCTTTTAGTAGTAAATTCACTTACGAATCACGTCCATAGCATTTTTCATAACTTAACAGATTGGCTGCTACCAGGAGATCTATTAATTTTTAATAACACTCGTGTTATACCCGCTCGGCTTTACGGTTATAAATCTACAGGCACAAAGATAGAAATATTGCTGTTAGAAGAAAAAGACAACAATTGCTGGTTGGCTTTGGTTAAACCTGGTAGAAGATTACCTATAGGCGCGGAAATTTTGTTTAAGCCGAACAACAATGCACCAGAAAATAAACATCAACTTAAAGCTATAGTAATCGATCGAGATGAAGGGACAGGAGGAAGAACTTTACAATTTAGCATACCAAACAACTATTCTTTTGAAGAGATTTTAGAAGATTATGGTCAAATTCCTTTACCTCCCTACGTCTATTCCCGGCAATCACAACCTCATCAATATCAAACTGTTTATGCTAAGCAACCAGGGGCAATAGCAGCACCTACTGCTGGTTTACACTTTACTGAAAGACTATTAGAACAATTATCAACCAAAGAAATTAAACAAGCCTATATTACCCTTCACGTAGGCATAGGTACATTTCGTCCTGTAGAAACAGAAAAAATTACAGACCATACTATGCACCAGGAATGGTTAGAAGTAAGCCCTCAAGTAGTAGAACAAATTAAAGAAACTAAAGCTAGAGGAGGAAGGGTTATAGCGGTAGGAACTACTGCGGTAAGAGCTATAGAAGGGGCTGCCACGGCTTCTGGAGTGGGATTGGGAAAAACTTTACAGTCTTTTCGAGGTAAAACAGACTTGTTTATTTATCCTGGTTATAATTGGCAAATAATTGATGGTTTAATTACTAATTTTCATCTGCCTTATTCTAGTTTATTGATGTTAGTAAGTGCCTTGATTGGTCGTGAACGTCTGTTAAATTTATATCAAGAGGCGATCGAGAAACAATATCGGTTTTATTCTTTTGGTGATGCGATGTTAATTTTACCAGAAGCAACAATCAGTTAACATTGAGCATTTAACATTGATCAGGCGAAAGCAGACAACTGATAAGCAAACATTCTTTTTATTTTTGTAAACAGAAATAAAACAAGAATTTGTCATTTAAGATACCATTAATAGACAAAAACTTATAGAATTCTTGTTTAGTAAGATGATATCGGTTAAGAAAATAATCGGTCGATCAGTAGGTATATTACTGTTAAGCGTAAGCGGGATAACACTGTCATCTCCAGCGTTAGCAGAATTATCTATAGAAGAAGTTAACTCCATTGCCAGACAAACTACAGTGGTTATTGCCCCTGGATTAACACCAGAATTAGTGACTGAATTAGAAGCTAATCGGAATAATCCTCTGGCACAACAAAATAATCCTGATGGTATTTGGAATCCTGGCTCTGGAGTAATTATTGCTAGAGATAATAACATCTATTATGTTTTAACTGTTACCCACAACTTTAAACAGAGATATCTAGAACAAAACCAACCCTATGGAATTCGTACCAGTGACGGACTAGTTTATCAAGTTAAGGAAATTAATGATGGTAGAGATTGTCCTCTAGAAGATCAGCCTAAAGTAGTAGCTCAATTATTACGTTTTGGCTGTTACTCCCTTAAAATTCCTCGTAGGGTTGCTGGGGCAGATTTAGCGGTGGTTAGTTTCCAAAGCGATCGCAATTATCCCGTTGCATCGGTTGGCAATGTTGATAATGTAGAAGTGGGAGAGAGAATTTATATCTCTGGTTGGCCCGATCCTGAGAAAGAAAAAGATGCCACTACAGGGAAATGTCGGGGAAAAGTTGCCCGTAGACAGAGACGTTTAGCTTGGACACCCATTACCCAAAAAATCGAACCAAGTGAAGGAGAAAATGGCTACAGCCTTTTTTATTACGATCAAACTCGTCCAGGCATGAGTGGTGGACCCGTTTTTGACAATAATGGGTTTGTAATTGGAGTTCATGGTCGTGGTTCGGCAGATCGAGGCAAGCTAGTGCAGCAATACTGTTCTTTACCTAGTAATAATCAAAATTTCCAGTCGGCAGATTTTACCAAAGCAGTTTCTGAAGCAGTCAATTACGATCCTCCTACTTTACATACTTTCTTTAGTAGTGGACAAAACTTGAATAACTTTGTCAGTTTGTTGAGTAATGTAGACCTTAATCTTGCTTTTCAGTATCAGTCTCCTTCACAAGATGTTATTAAGGCTGCTTTAACAAATATTAGCAACGTAGAGCGAGAAACAGGAGAATTAGATTTCGACCCCCAAGCTGATATTACAGGTAGGTTTGATTTAAGCGATCGAAGGGATGTGGTTGAAGATATTTATAAAGGTTTTTCTCTCAAAAATATGATCCGAGATGAACCTTCAGCAGGATGTCGTTTTTTGTTACTAGGAGAGGAGTGTAATTAGAGTTGGGAGTTGGGAGTTGGGAGTTGGGAGTTGGGAGTTCGGAGTCTGAAGTTAGATACAATAGCTTAACTAGGATATAAGATCGAGATTTTTAATGAAAGATCGACAGCTAGAGTTAAACTCAAATTCTCGGATGGAGGCGGTACAGTCTCCTCTAATTCCTATAGTTGGCGAGTGGATTAGTCAAAATCCAGGGACTATTTCCCTAGGACAAGGAGTCGTTTCTTATCCTCCTCCTCCAGAAGCGATCGCTGCGGTTACAGAGTTTCTTGCCGATCCAGCTAATCATATATATCAGGAAGTAGAAGGAATTCCTGCTTTACGAAAGGCGATCGCCACTAAATTAAAAGTCGAAAACAACATTGAAATCGATCGAGATAACTGTGTTGTCGTCACTGCTGGCAGTAATATGGCGTTTATGAATGCCATTCTTGCGATTACTTCTGCTGGAGACGAAATTATTCTTAATACTCCTTATTATTTTAATCATGAAATGGCAATTACCATGGCAAATTGCCAACCTATATTAGTCCCTACAGATGAAAACTATCAACTACAACCAGAAGCGATCGCTAAAGCAATTACTAGTAAAACTAGGGCAGTAGTAACTATTTCTCCTAACAATCCGACAGGAGTAGTTTATCCTTCTTCAGCTTTAGCCCAAGTCAATCAAATTTGTGAGGAAAGGGGAATCTATCATATCAGTGATGAAGCCTATGAATATTTTACCTATGAGGGGGTAGAACATTTTTCTCCTGCTTCCTTACCCAAGAGTGAAAACCATACTATTTCGCTGTTTAGTTTATCTAAAGCCTATGGTTTTGCTAGTTGGCGTATTGGCTATATGGTTATTCCCAAAAATTTATTAATGCCCGTAAAAAAAGTTCAAGATACTAACCTGATTTGTCCTCCTGTTATTTCTCAATATGCTGCTTTAGGGGCTTTAAAGGCTGGTGTTAGTTATTGTCAAAAATATTTACCAGCTATTAGTCTTGTTCGAGAAGATTTTTTACAAAAGCTTAGTGCTATCAGAGAAATATGTACTGTAGCTGATACTGCAGGTGCTTTCTATTTTTTCCTGAAAATTAATACAGCAATATCCGATCTTGAGTTGGCAAAAAAATTAATTGAAAACTATAAAGTCGCCACAATTCCTGGTAGTACTTTTGGTATTAAGGATGGTTGCTATTTAAGAGTCGCTTACGGTGCTTTAGATCCAGAAACTGCCAGGGATGGGATGCAAAGGTTAGTCGAGGGGTTAATGGAACTTTAGGAATTCAGGGTAGGGGCGTTTCGTGAAACGCCCCTACTAGTGTTGATTGCTACAAATATAAATCGGGATTGGCTTTTAGTATAGTTGAGTTATTTTATTGCCGATTATGATGTTGCTATCAGAACTTGCCCGCGATCGCCAAATTCGCTACTTTCTTATTTCTTTTACCGATTTGTTTGGGGTACAGAGAGCAAAACTAGTACCTGCCCAAAGTATAGATAAAATGGCGGAGAATGGAGCAGGGTTTGCTGGGTTTGCTGCTTGGTTAGATATGACTCCTGCCGATCCTGATGTCTTAGCGATACCTGATGCTAACAGTTTATTCCAGTTACCTTGGCAACCCGATGTCGCCTGGATGCCAGCCGATCTCTATGGAGTAGACGGACAACCCATACAACAAACTCCGAGATTAGTCCTCAAGAGAATGCTCAAACAAGCTCAAGAGCAAGGATATATTATCAAAACAGGAGTTGAATGCGAATATTTTCTTTTATCTGCTGATGGTAGTGCAATTTCTGATAGTCGCGATCGAGCCTCCAAACCTTGCTACGATCAACAGGCATTAATGCGCCGTTATGATGTGGTTAGTGAAATTTGCGATGCCATGTTGTCTTTGGGATGGAAACCTTACCAAAACGATCATGAAGATGCTAATGGGCAGTTTGAAATGAACTGGATGTATGACAATGCCCTAGTTACAGCAGATCGCCATGCTTTCTTTAAATATATGGTTAAAGCGATCGCCGAAAAACATGGATTTCGCGCTACCTTTATGCCCAAACCTTTTGCCAACTTAACTGGTAACGGTTGTCATCTCCATCTCTCTGTCTGGAGTAAGGAAAGCAAAATGAACTTATTCAAAGACATTGAGGGGGAATTGGGACTTTCTCAACTAGGATATCAATTTATTGGGGGCGTTTTAAACTCAGCCTCTGCTTTGTGTGCTTTTACCAATCCGACAATTAATTCTTACAAGCGCACTAACTCTCCTGTTACTCTATCTGGTGCAACTTGGTCGCCGAACACTATTAGCTACAGTGGTAATAATCGTACCCATATGATTCGTATTCCTGATGCTGGTAGATTTGAATTGCGTCTAGCTGACGGCGCAGCTAATCCTTATCTTCTTCCCGCAGCAATTATTGCTTCAGGACTTGATGGAGTTATTCGTCAAATTCATCCAGGCGATCGATGCGATAATAATAGTTATACCCATCCTTTACCATCAGATCGGGTTAAACGACTTCCTGGTAACTTGCTAGATGCTTTACGTTGTCTGGAAGCCAATCCAGTTTTTGCTAAAGCTTTTGGTGATTCTTTTGTCGCTTCTTATTTAAAACTTAAATATCAACAATGGCATGATTATAGTACTCAGATTACTAGCTGGGAACTAGATAATACTCTTGATTGCTAATACGAGATACAAAAAAGAATGCAACAGATTATCTGATAGTGTTGCTTCGCCCTAAAGGACTAGCTTAGCGTCGCGAAGCAACACTACTACAGGATTGTATTTGTAGTAAACATTTAAGTATTTCAGATAAGAAAGTTTTGCTTGGTATGGACAATAGATAGCTCTCTCTCATTTTATAGAAAAGAATTGAATAATCAATTGTCCATTGTCAACTGTCAATTATCTATTAATAACTTAACTAAACTCCAAACCGATCGATTTGTTCTCTCAGATAAGCTTGAGGTTGTGTAGGGTCAAGTTCATCAAATTTGAGCTTTTCTACTCGTAATAACTCTTGTGGTGGTTCTGCGCCCAATTCTTCTGCTAATTCTCTCGCTAAGTCGGTCAAAAATATTTGATCGCCTATTTCTCGATAATTAGCTTTCTCTTCTGGCAAGTAGTCCCAACGGACTAACTGAGTTGAAATCCAGGTAGCAAAACTCTTCCAAGGATAAGGATCGAACTGAATACGATCGGGTATATTGAACATATTACCTTGTCCATCAGAAAACTTACCAGTCATCACTGCTTCTAAGACCTCTACTGGTTGATTGAGGTATTTTCTAGGCGCGATCGCACGGGCTATTTCTTGACGATTTTCTGGTCTATCAGCATAGTTAGCACCATCGATAATTGCTTTATTTAAGGCTCTAAAAGTGTTGGGATATTCTTCAATCCACTCACTGCTAGCAGTAAAGGCACAGCAAGGATGCCCCTGCCAAATATCCTTAGTTAAGATGTGGATAAAACCGATATCGTTGTAAACCACTCTTTGGGTAAAGTTATCAGGCAAAATAAAAGCATCAATTTGTCCTGTTGCCATTTTCGCGATCGCATCTGGAGGTGGCATAATAATAGTCCTAACATCTTTATCAGGATCTAAACCTCCCCCAGCTAGGTAATAGCGCAGAATTAGGTTGTGATTGGAATAGTCGAAAGGAATTCCAATAGTAAAACCTCTAAAGTCAGCAGGACCATTTATTCTTCCCTTATGCTTGTTAGCAACAGCAATTCCCTGACCATTATTATTTTCGATACTAGCAAGCTTGACAGAAAAAGCCGTTGAGCCTAAACCTAAAGTCATAGCAATGGGCATAGGTGCAAGCATATGATAAGCATCTAACTCTCCTGCGATCGCTGCATCCCTCACTACTGACCAACTAGCATACTTTTGCAACTCTACATTTAAGCCGTGCTTCTTATAAAAGCCTAAGGGATCGGACATAATAATAGGGGAAGCACAGGTAATAGGCAAAAACGCAACCCTAAGCGAAGTTTTTTCTACATTATTAGTCAGATTAAAGGGAGTTTCATCGGGAAGGTTTTGGATAACTTGTTCCTCTGTATTGCAACTTGCTAAGGTAACTAAAGCTGCACCGATGGCTACGTTACGCAAAAATCGACGACGGGTAAAATTACGATTACGAATAGTATCGTTGAAGAATTCCCCAGCTTTATGACCGAAAGCTGCTGCAAAAGCTTCGTCTAAGCCTCCTGCTTGTTTAATTAGTTCATTAACTAATCGTTCCCGTTTAGGATTGCCACGACCAGCTATTTTGAGAAATAAAGCTTTACGTAAATCAGCCTTACTAATACTGTCAGCTACCTCTAAAGCTTTTTGGTTGTAAACACCCATTTTTACCAAATCATCAATCAGCATATCTGGTTGGCTGGGCATATCTGCCATAAATTTCCAGTGGTCTTGGGTACTGTGAAACTGACCACAAATCAAGCACTTTAAAGCTAAATCTTTAATATATCCACGATCGCATGATAGCTGTTCCCATTGTGTTGATGCAGAGTTATGGGTGTTTAGAAGCATAGCTGACAATCCTTCCCTCATCTCCATTGGAGCTAGTTATAAATAGAGTTCTAACTGGTTATTAACTTTATAAACAAATTTATGGCTATAAATTTATCTGTCAGAATAAAACTTAACTAGATTAAAGCTTTTAGCTTTTTGTAGTGATTATAATATGTAATCAAAAATATGTGTTTGCAAAATAAGCCCAGTTATACTTTACACGTCCATAATTTGAGTTTTCTTGAAAGTCTGAAACCGCAAAGTTAGCAAGGAATCAAGTTCCTTTTTATGCTTTAAATGAGCGGAATCTAGACAACTAGAAATGGCTGAAGAAAACTGAGAAAAGTCTTCATAATATTTGGCATATAAACATTTCTTTTTGACAAATTTCCAGAGCCTCTCAATCAAATTTAAGTTGGGAGAATAGGGAGGCAAATAGAGTAACTCTATTCCCAATTCTTCAGCCAAATTTTGGACAACTTTACACTTTTGATAACGAGCATTATCTAAGACTAAAGTAATGGGAATTGTTAATTTTAAATCAGCTAATTTTCTCAAGAGTTCACAGACTTGAGTTCCTGTAATATAGCTATCATTAGTTACCGTGATTATTTCATGAGTAATAGCATTTAATGCCCCCAAGACATTAAATCTTTTTCGACCAGAAGGAGATTTAATAAAGACTCTTTGAAAACACCAAATCATTCCTAAAAATGCCCCCATAACGAAGTGTGCTGCATCCACAAAAAAAACTGCTCTCTTGAGTGAGGAGGCTTCTTCTAGCCTCGGTTCGAGCTTTTTTTTTGATACTCTGCTTGTCGTTCTGGGTCGGCTTTGGATGGTATCTGTCCTACTTTTAGACAACGCATTCCCATGGATTTAAGGAATTTTCGGACTTGGGTGGGACTGCGTTTAATTCCTGTTAATGATTCAATGGTTGAAATTGCTTCATTCATCGTAGCGGGAGGCTTTTTTTGAAAATAAGCTTTTAGGGTTGAACGATGATTCTCTAGCTCACTTTGAGGTCGATAGAAATTAATTTCTTTCAATTTTTCTATCCCTCCTTCTTGATAATCTCTGAGATAACTTCGCCAAGTATTAGGGGAGATTCCTGCTAATTTACTAATTTGATGATGAGGCAGTTTTTGACTTTTTAACCAGAGGGCTTCCATCTTTTTCTGTACTCGCGGATGGGGATGATGAAATCGCTCATAATAGAGAGATTGTTGCTCTTCTTTGCTAAATTCAAGGTACATCATGCCTTAGCCTCACCTTTACTCCTTGTTTTGACTGTTGGCTAGATTATTACCTTTGGAACTAAAACGCAAGTTTTGACCGTGCAAAGTATAGAACAAGTTATAGAAATTAAGAAACTAAACGCGCTTATTTTGATGGATAATAAAGTGCATCAAAAGGCCCTATATTGATGTACTTTTTCTAATACTTCCGTATTAATGACTATTCAGAACAAAGTTACTAATGCTACGAGCGATCGCGATCTAATTCTGATTTGGTTGGGTGATAAATCAGACACCACCCAGGTTAGTTATCATTCTACGGTGTCGAAGTTTATCGAATTCATTGCCAAACCTTTGGCTGAGGTGAAATTAGAGGATTTACAGTTATGGGAGCGGGGATTAAAGGCTCGATTTAAGCCTACCACTGTAGCGAACAAAGTTCTAGTAATAAAGTCCCTGTTTAGCTTTGCCGTGAAAACTGGTTATTTAACTCTCAATGTGGGCAGCTTCTTGAAAACTCCCAAAGCTAAGGAAACTATAGCGGAGAGAATATTAGATCTAGAAGATGTTAGAGGTTTGATTAAGTATGGGGTCAAGAATGAGCGCGATCGCTTGATGTTATCTCTTATGTATGGTTGTGGGTTGAGGGTGTCTGAGGTGATTGGTTTAACCTGGGATGATTTAAAACCTCATGGAGATGGGGGGAAAGCGACAGTATTTGGTAAGGGGAGTAAAACCCGTGTGGTGTTGATTCCAGATAAGTTATGGCGTGCCGTTTTAGAATTTGAGAAATACCATCGAGTCAATCAGTATGTGTTTATCAGTCGCAATCATAACAAGATGGATCGATCTGTAGTTCACAGGATGATTAAACGGGCGTGTAGGCGGGCGGGAGTTGATGAGAGGGCATCGGCACACTGGTTAAGACATTCTCATGCCAGTCATAGTTTAGAAGCTGGATGTAACTTGAGGTTGTTGCAGCAGAGTTTGGGTCATGCCAGTGTGACTACTACTGAAAGGTATCTGCACATATCTCCTGATGCTGGCAGTAGTCAGTTTATTGATTTTTAGATGTTAATAAATCAAGATCAGGTCTATTAATAGACAGTTGCGGAGATTTTTTGCTGCAAAAGTTGACGACAAAAATCAAGATTATAAGTAAACTTATGTATCATTTGACCATCCTTAAAAGAGAAAGTGATAAATTAATAATTGAAGTCATTAAGACTTCCCTGACAGAGATTACAGGTTTGTCCACATTAAATTAAGGAGGTCAAACAATCTGATTAAATTAATATCTGTCTCGTTAAATAAGAACAGCAACACTCAACTAAAAAGCTGATATTTTCTCAATTGGGAATGAGGGAGTTAACCTACTGGATAATCTTGTTCGGTGTCACTCCAAATTGAGTTAATTAAAAGAGTAAATCTCTCAGTTAGTCTAGCTTGGGTGTTGTTGTAATGAAGAGAAATACCAAGTTACTTCAGTTTGGCAGCCTAACTTTACGCTCTATTGCTGTCGAGTCCCAGAAAGTATATGTCTCAAACGACGGAGACGGTTAGAATAGCTTTTCATCACAAACAGAAGCAAACATAGGGGTTTGCTGCACCGCTTCCCATAAAATGCTCTCGATCTAGAAACGCTAAAAGAGAATCAGTCAAAGCGAGCGCTATTATAAGCAATTGTTAACGCTCGTTTAACCAGCAAAACCGCCCCGAACTCAGCCGGCAATTTTCCCCGCTCGTGCGGGTTTGTCCGTGTTGAAACGAATGTTAGACATTCGTTATGTTACGAGCGGGTGGTGCTACGAATCCAAGTCCCGATTCAGTTCTAGTTTATATACTTTCATATCTCCACCAGTGACCACGTTTTTCTCTATTCCAATTTCTTTCATACCAATTTTGCTTGCTACCAAATGAGACTCGACATTCGGAAGGTCAATTTTGGCGAATATGTCATCTTTAAGTTTTAGTTGATTAAAATAATCGATTACCTTCAACAGGGTAATCGCATCTTAATCGAGTTCTTAAATTGCTGAAACCTGGTCTAAAATTTGACTGAACAATTCAGGCTCTGCTCTGAACAAAGCGCTAGAATTTAGTGTGTTTGTACCAACTTCGTACTGATTATCCTGAAGCTTGTCTGGCTTCAGTTAGTCCATCACCCCCTCAAACTAGTCACGTTTAGGAATGCATCTCCCTGGGCCAACTCCTCACTCAGCCGCACTAGCCGCCAGGATTTTCATCAGAAAGTTATTGTCGAGCCCAGCTTTATAGCGCTTCATCTTCAGACTCAGCTTGGATGGTTCGCGCTTCAGTAAGTTAACACTTAAACGACGCAATAACCCCAGGTTTTCCGCAGCATGGCCCTGGCGAATCCGACTGGCATCTTCGTTGAAGGTGACACTCAGCAAATGCAGACTGTGCATCAATACTCCAATGGGAGCGAATCACCTGGTTGTGCCTCTGTGCATCTGCGTCCAGGCTACTGATGTAGAATCGAACAGTAGTCGTAGTTTTGTTCCATAACTGCCGTCTACTTTTAACCATGACGACGGTGGTTAACCCCAGCCACTGCCGTTGCCGATGCAACGGTGGTAATTGACTTATCGGCACCGCCCAACAGCAACGAGTTTCTATCCGATGATGTCCGCTTTCTCCTCTCTCGTCATAGCTGTACTCAATGCCCTGCCAGTTTTTAGCAATTGCTTGCTCGAACCAATTTTCCACCTGCTGACTGAGCTTTCC
Source organism: Xenococcaceae cyanobacterium MO_188.B29 (assembly GCA_030065155.1). Classification (GTDB taxonomy): domain Bacteria; phylum Cyanobacteriota; class Cyanobacteriia; order Cyanobacteriales; family Xenococcaceae; genus JASJDJ01. Next base: position 4,680 of record JASJDI010000025.1, on the reverse strand, counting down.
TTGATTGCCTTTAAGAGCCAGCACATAGTCGCCTTCGGCCTTCTTAATTTGAGCCGCAATCTCGAGCTGGGTACCCATGGCATCGAGAGTTACCACCGCCCCCTTGAGGTTGAGCAATTTGAGCACTAGAGGCACCGCAGTAATTTCATTCGACTTGCTATCAACTTTTTGTTGCGCCAGTACCAACCCATGCTCACTGCTCCAGGCACTCACACTATGCAGTGCTTTAAGTTTACTCTCCCGGTCATAAGAGCCTTTGGCTGTTTTCCCATCAACATGAATCAGTTCGAGATCCAATTTCTCCGTAATGCTGCTTATCCAAGCTAAAAAGCTATTTTGTAACTCGATCGGGTCAAGTACGGCAAACACTCGTCCAAACGTATCGTGTGAGGGAATGCCATGGGGTAAGTCTAAAAATGTTTCCAACCAAGCCTGCTTGGCTTTCCCGTAGGTGGCGATTGCTACAAACCCATTTGCTCCTGAGAGTACTGCCAAAATCGCAATTGTGACAATCGCCACCAAGTTATGATATGAGCGTTCGCTCTACTCTGGGGTCCGACAAATGCTGAAAATGTGAAAGAACGCTTTTTCTTAGGATCTCAGCCTCTCGCTCCTGCTGAGGTTTCAGAACCAGCTTACCAAAACCTTTTACCATTGTGATCGACCTAGGGACTATAAAGCTCTTTTTTATCAGACAATTTATGCCCTTTCTGTTCACTTCAATACTGCCCGTCAGCTAAAAATTAAGCGGGCGGAGTTTTTGGTCGTGAGAAAAAAAAGAAGATATTTACTCGACTGTTGTGAAATCCTCTATCCCTTTTCTGGTATAACATTCAAGCGATATTCATGAAGATATGGAGTGAATTCATCTTGGTTGGGTGACTCTCATGACACCTGAAACCTCTATTCTTCCGTTCGCGATTGGGCGGAGCCCACTGCGAAGCAATCGCCATGGGGAGCGAAACAAAAATCTGAGTTGTGTCAAAAAGACTGAGGGCAAAAGGTTCCAGGGGGACAAGAATTACTGCTAAAACAGCTTTGGCTTCAAAAGGGAGTGAGCGCTCGCTGAGAAGGCTCAATTGAAGTTAAGTTCAGACTCCAAACCTTGAGAATAAACCCTTAAAAGCAGCAAAAAGTAGCCAACTTGCTTCTTGTTGGTTGAGGCGATGCGACTAAATATTCAAATCCAAGGTGATAGTAGCTTTAAGCAGCAACAGGATAGAGCCGAGCTGTCAAAATTGCCTCACAAAAAGAGTCCCAGGTGCCGGCAATCCATTGACAGCGAGCATGTAAGACGCTTTCCGCCTTATCGGGCAGCCAATATTTGCCATTGCCTTTCAGTCTCAAATTAACCACCTGCCGGATTAAACTTTCAATGGCTCCACTGCCTTTGGGCAGATTGAGAGCGGCAATTTGAGGATAATTTAACCGTCCAGCCGTCCAGATTTTGGTGAGACAATTAATTTCAAGAGTCAGTCGGGAACGACGTTGCTTACGAGTCGGTTTTCGCAACTTTTTCATTTCTTCTAGTAAGGTGTTAACTTGCCCTGTTCTCAGCCACGAGCGAGCTTGTTTAAACCATTTCTTTTGCTCTTTCGTACTCTGTAAAAGCCTCTTCCGCATTCGTCGGCTAAATGCTCCGTGACATGATAGAAATCCTGAAGATAATGAGTACGCTCAATGGGACAACCCAAGCGTTTCAGTAACGGGGGAATCTCCTTCCACATCCAGTCGGGTCCATCGGCAATAAATAAAATTTCTTGGGCTTGCGCAATTCCTAATCTGACCAGATGCATTTCGAGAATCTTCAGGAACTCCAAAGAAGTTGCCAAAGGTACCATCGTTGGTAATGGGAATTTCTTTGGTTTTGATTTTTTTTCCTTGTTCATCTACCGTATAAATGGTCAGTAATTTAGGCTCCTTCCACTCAGCATTGTAGGAGCGACGTTGGGTTTTGGGATTCCGCTTCCCCCGTTGATAAGCAGCTTCTCGAATTTTTAACTCCCTCTGTCTGAGGGTTTCTCCATTCCATTGCTCCACTTCCCCAATCTCCAGAAGTGGCACAACCGTCCTGTGAAAATCTTCGAGAGCTTGGGTTAAGTTTAAAGTAGCTGCAATTTTTTTAGCCATAGCAAAGACTTCTCGACACTTGTCAGTTTCCTTTTTCTACTTTATGACAAGCTGAGAACTCCGGGAGCGTCCTTCTGATGGTCTTGAGCCCTTAAGAGACTCTGAGCACTGGGCGATCGCTCGCTCTTGGCGTGACAGCTTCGCCGAGCGCTAGCAATCTTTGACTGCTTCCTTTGAGCCAAAACATTTTATCTTGGTTGTCTTAATCTGACCCTCTAGGGAAAGCATAATCCCTTCACCTCATGAGATGACAGTCAAGCTTTCGCTCGATCTCAGATTTTTATTTCGCTCCCTCGCCATGTGGCAATTCCAAATGAGCCAAAATCAAGCTCTAGACTAGTTGATATATGAAGGTTTGAAAAATTCACAACAGTCGAGTAAGATTTCTAATCTCAGTCCTGGCAGCTTCCCCAACTTCAGTAGTAACTTTGCTAGTAATTATCTGCTCTCCAGTCTTATAAACACCTTGACCATCGGTAACGATAAACTCTTTACCCTCATTGCCAATAATCAAATACTTACCATCGGCAGGAGTTCGATCTGATGCCCAATAGCCTTTTATCTGAGCATAGACGTTGTTAGTAGCAGCATTCTCGTTATAAACTCTGACAATACCATCTCTCAAGCCTAGATTCTGTGAGACTTTCTGAGTTATGCCCCCACCATTGGCGAGATAGATTCCGAATACTAGGAGGGCGATCGATATTCCTAAAACCCACAGTTCGCCAGCCCCACCAGTCTTTAATCTCCTTCTCGGATTACTAACGCTAATTGCCCAGGCTGGATTGGGATAAAACAATTGTACTCCCTGCTTGGTAAAGGTATCGCTGAAACAGGAGAGGAGATGACCGAGAGGTAGGGCGAGCGCTATTTTAATATCCCCTAGTAACCAAAAGTGATTGACCAATAAACTAACCGCAGCAATACCAGCCGTAGCCAACAGGGAATGAGTAATACTCCGATGGGGAAACCTATCTTCTATCCAACTGCTGAGCGGAAAGAAGATTTTACCAATAGTGCTAGTAGTGGTGTCTAAATCTGGAAGCTGTGAGCCAAGGATAGCTAAACCCAAGTGTAAAGGGTTGGCAGTTCCTAAGATTAGAGATGTTCCAGAGAGTGCGAGCGCACAGTGAGTAATCGCCATCATCGCGGGTAAAGATAAGTTGTACAAACTTAACTAAATTTGAGACTCATATTGCCTAAAATCATACATGAATCGGAAATTTCCCTAAAATTTCATTTCCCACTGGCTCAAGGATGGGATCGAGAGCGACTATTATTAGCAAGTGAATATGCCAGTCAAATTGGCTCGGCTGCTGTTGTCGTTCTTCATCAAGGTCAATTGGTAATGGAATGGGGTTTGACAGCGAAACGAATCAACAGTCATTCAGTTAGAAAAAGCCTACTTAGCGCACTATATGGCATTGCTGTTGAGAGAAAACTTATCTCCCTCTCAAGCACCCTAGAAGACCTTGAAATTGACGATGTGAAACCCTCCTTAACAACCTTAGAAAAACAAGCTACCGTAGCTGACCTGTTAAAATCTCGTTCTGGCGTTTATCATAATGCTGCTTATGAAACCTTTAATGCTAAGAAGACAAGACCCACAAGAGGTTCGCATCAACCAGGCACATTTTTTTATTACAACAATTGGGACTTTAATGCGTTAGGAAGTATTTTCGAGAAAAGTACTCAGTTATCGATTGGGCAAGCTTTTGAATCATGGATAGCTAACCCCATAGGTATGCAGGATTTTCGGGCAGAAGACGTACAATATGTAGTTGAAAAATCCTCCTCACACGCTGCATATCCCTTTTGGATTACAGCGCGTGACTTGGCACGATTTGGTCTACTTTACCTAAACCAAGGAAATTGGAACGAAAAACAGATTTTACCAGTACATTGGATAAAGGAAAGCATTCGCTGTTATTCAGCAATAGGAAAAGGCGGATACGGTTATATGTGGTGGCTAGGAATAATTGGAGATGGTTCTTATTTTGCTTCTGGTACAGGCGGTCAATACCTGATTGTCGCTCCGAAGCAAGAGCTAGTAATTGTTAACCGCGTTGATACTGGAAAAAGAGCCAAGAGTGGATATAGCCTGGAATTTATCATTTGGTTTTTATTGAGAAAAAAACTAAAAGGGAAATCCCTCAACCGCTTGTTAGAAATGATTCTTGCTGCTAATCCATCGGGAAATGTCGGATATTCAGATTAGATTGGAATGCTTAACGCCAAATAGCTACACCTCATTTAATCACTGTCCTAACCTCTTCTGAGCTCCTCTAACACCTCCCAACTGCTTCAGAGCCATACCTGCAACCAAACATACACCACCAGTAATATACAACCCTTTGTTACCCGTTCCCATACCAATAAACCGCACGATAACGAAACTCATCAATTTCGAGAAGACTTTTCATTTACTTAGATCGCAGTACTAGTCTGTCAATCTTGAATTGAGGGATAAAATCAGGGAAGATGAGGGAAAGCGATCGCCCATGGAGAAAAACTGGCAAAGATGCCGAAGAAAAAATATCTTGTCACCCT
>JASJDI010000288.1 GCA_030065155.1 Xenococcaceae cyanobacterium MO_188.B29 | reverse complement strand
AATTAAACCAACAACACAAATAAATTCTGGTCTAAACCAAACAGCAAAACCGAGTAAAAATCCACTGGCTATAATTTTTTTAATAGATATCCTTGACTTATTTCTATTAACTAATAACAAGGTCATACCGCTAAAACAAAGAGCAGTAGATAAAGTATGCTCCCAATAAGTCGCGCTATAAAAAGTTAGATAAGAAGTAAAAATCAAGAAAATAAGAGCAACTGAAGTGATATATTTATTTAAGTCAAAAGATTTACACAATACATATAAATCAAACCAAATTATCCAGAGAGATACTAAAGGAATTACATACAATCCGCGATAACCAAGTAAAGTATAAAAAGGAGCAGTGACTAAAGAAAAAGTATAAGGAAAAGTAATATAGTATTTACCCGTAACATAATAAACATAAGGTTCTTCATAAGGATATAAACCATCCTGCCAAAGACTTTGTATCCAACTTTCTGTCGGGGGAATTAAATCAAAACGGAAATCTCCTCTAGCTAATTGCTGAGATAATAACGCTTTAAGTCCCGCATCTCCACTAAAGTAAATTCCTTCAGGAACTTGCCCTTGTAGATATACAGAAAATAAAATTCCCACTAAGATAATTATTAAAGGTAAAGAAATATTTTTTAGTTTCATTAACTTAAGCGTGATTTGCCCAACTAAAGACCCAAAAACCGTAGAGGCTATTCTAACAAGAGCAAGCCAAGGAAAAGATCTATCTGAATCAGAAGGTTTGATTTTGCTGCAACAGCAAACACCAGAAATCATTGCTGCTATTAGCAAAACAGCAGACTGGCTCAGAAAACAACAAGTAGGGGATACAGTAACCTACGTTGTTAATCGCAATATTAACTTTACAAACATCTGCGAGCAACACTGTAGTTTTTGTGCATTTCGACGGGATGTAGGAGAAGAAGGAGTATTTTGGCTCAATATCGAGCAAATTCTTGCTAAAGCAGCCGATGCGGTAACTAAAGGGGCAACAGAAATCTGTATGCAGGGAGGATTAAATCCTGAAGCGAAACATAATGGCACATCTTTAGACTATTACCTAAAACTAATCCAAGAGATTAAACATAAATTTCCTCAGCTACATCTCCATGCTTTTTCACCCCAGGAAGTACAATTCATTGCTAGAGAAGATCATCTCAGCTATGAAGAAGTAATTATGGCGTTTAAAGAAGCTGGTGTAGGTTCAATGCCAGGAACAGCAGCAGAAGTACTGATCGATCGCGTTCGTAAAATCATCTGTCCAGAAAAAATTAATTCTGCCACTTGGTTAGAAATTGTGAGTACGGCTCATCGTTTAGGTATGCCTACTACTAGCACTATCTTATCTGGTCATATCGAAACCCCAGCAGAACAGATAGCCCACTTAGCAAAATTGCGATCGCTCCAACAAACAGCTATTACTAATCATTATCCCGCTAAAATTACTGAATTTATTATCTTACCTTTTGTGGGACAAGAAGCACCCTTACCTCTCAGACGTAGAGTCGGTAGAGATCAACCTATCTTAGCAGATACACTCCTCTTAACCGCAGTTGCTCGTATCTTCCTAGGTAATTGGATTAAAAATCATCAACCCAGTTGGGTAAAATTGGGCATAGAAGGAGCAAAAGAAGCCCTTCAGTGGGGTTGTAACGATTTGGGCGGTACTTTGATGGAAGAGCATATTACTACTATGGCAGGAGCTAAAGGGGGAACCTGTATGGAAGTAGAAACTTTACAAAAAACTATTATGTCTCTCGATCGTCCTTACCAGGAAAGAACTACTCTTTACAAAAATGTCAATTAGTCCAATTTAATTATCTTTTTTATTTAAGAAGCTAGATGAATAGCAAGACGACCTTCTTTCTCAGCACAGAGGCTAGTCTTAAAAATATCTCTAGGCGAGTAAACGCAACCATAAGGAGCGATAAGAGAAAATTGATAGCCAGAGTTGTCAATGGAAAAAACCAGGAGGATATATTGCTTCAGAGAAATTAATTGTAATACTTTCATGAGGTCAATAAAAAAAAGAAGAGGGACTATGATTAGTGATTTAAGCTACTCGTTTGGTTGAAACAGGTTGGGAGTTAAAACCAGAAATACCTGAGGGGTATATGGGACAAGGATTATTCTGCTGCAATCGCAGGAGAATTTTTACAGCAGTTTGATGACAACCAATGGTGGCGATAAGTTGCTGTTGTGAGTAGATGCCCCAACGGCTTGATGGTAATTGTTGAATGGAGTAATTCATTTTAAAGTTTGAGCTTGTATGATTTGAGATTATTAAGCTATGTAGAGAAATAAATTAAAACCGTAATAATAACTAAATAGAGCAAGGTTGAGTTGAATTAAATGAGTATAAATACTCAAAATAAAGTGATTAGAGATTTCTGTATCTTCGAGCTCTAGATTTAGAATAAAGATAGGAGAAAAGCAATTCCTTAGCTGCTGCTATAGGGAGGAGGGAATGATGGTATCCCAAAACTTACCACTCAACTATACAAGTCTTGACTTAGAAATAGAGGTGATTAAGCGTTTTCGCGCTCTAGCTCCGTTTCTTCCCCTCCAATGTCGAGTATGGCGCGAACTTAACGGTCGTGACACCATACTCTACCTAGATTGGGCTGATTGTCCTCAAGAGCTTGGGATGAATGAGCAAGAATGGCAAGAAATAGCTCTGTTGTTGGCATACTCCTGTGATTATCTAGGGTTAGCTAACTCTTTGGTCTTTAGGAATGGTGAGCAGATAGTAGGATGGATGAGTTTAGAGGAAATAGCATAAGCAGATATGCTGTCAACCTCACAAGTTATTCAATTTATTTGTTTATTTTAGAGATAGAAAGAATAAAGAGAAAGGTCTGTTTCTCAGTCTAGAAGGATAAGCTTATTTGATTTTAGTCTGGTCGATCGGAGGAAGAGCAATGATTAAACTAAATTATCATGGTCAAAATTATGAAGACCCTGACCTAGAATGGCAATTAACTGAAGGGGAAGTAGGTGTTCGAGAGTGCTGTGGAAAAGGTTCCGTTCATCGTAGAGGAGAGCAACAACATATTTCAGAGGCAGAAGGCAAAAAGCCCTATTCTCAACAACTGACTTGGAAGACTATCTCTGATGATGGGGCAAGAGAAGCATCAATGCGTCAACGAGTCAGAAAGCTGGAAAATAATCTCTTTGATGAGTATTGGGATGAGCTAGGGGCTATCAAAGCAACATGTCCCGCACTATGCTATCAATAGAGCAAGATAATCAGTAAGTATAGGTTAACTATGAAGCTATCAGACTATAATCAAATGCCTACTGTGGCAGCAATCATGAAGCCATGTTCCTATTTTGCCCAGCCTGATGAACCTGTGGCTCATCTGCTCAAATTGATGAAACAGCATAATATTCGCCACGTACCCATTCAACGAGAGGGGCGCGTGGTGGGAATTGTCTCCGAGCGAGATTTGCGTTGGATGGGAAGTCCCGCTATTGTACTACCCGATCCTGAAGAGATTCCGATTGCGCATGTGCAAGTTAATAGTCCCTATACAGTGGAGATAAATACTCCACTGAATAAGGTCTTGCAGGAAATGGCGGAAAGAAAGATCGGTGCAGTAGTGGTAGTCAAGTCAGGGGAATTAGTGGGTATAGTGACTGTTACCGATATTTGTCGGGTGTTAGCAGAGATTTTGTCATCTCAATTTCCTCTAAGGAAAGAGTAAGCCAAAATTAAATTAATTGCCTTTTTCTTTCCTTGTATCAAGGACAAGTAAGAGCAAATTAAAGGAGTTTATGGGGATTAGTTTAGCAACATTAATATTGTTTTAATTTGGTTACGGGCATCGAATAAAGGTAAGATTTAAGACCTTGTCGTCGATCTATTGACAATCATTGACAGAGATTTATTTCTGGTAAGCATATCACTACTATAGCAATCTATAAAGCTTTTACTGTGGTTATTTTGTTTGAGAATTAGGAGAATTATTTTAAACTTTCAGAAGAAGTAAATTACAGATAAATTGAATTTGTACTAGCTAAGAGTGGGGGAGATGAAACTGAGCAAAAAAAGCGTGCTCTCTGCACAATTAGTTATTGGTATTTCTTGACACGATTGATATTAATATTTAATTAAATTCAATCACGACGATTTTCTCTTTGGTTTAAAATAAGAGCAGAGAAGCTCAAATAATATCATCCATTCCCAACCTACTGAGTCTCTAGTTGTTTTTGAGCGTGAGCTATGCTTGGGCAACACAAGCAGATAAAATCACGTTGTTGAGAATTGGTATAATTCCAAAATTGCCAAGTTGTGGGTCATGACGGCAATAATCTTCTGGTTCTTATGTAGTCAAAAAATTGACCATGAACAAACAACAGAACCAACCAATATTAGAAAAAAATCTTCATCTTGAAAGCTTAATTAAACAGGGTAAATTTCTAACTGGATATAGTAAAGGAGGTCAAGCTGGAGAGCTAATTTCCGTCTTTCTATGTCACTCCCCGTGGATAACCAATTGTCTTCAAGCCACTGCTTGTGAAGGTATTGAGGCTGGTTTAATCATTGTTGTAAGCGAGGACTGGCCCTGGAGTCTTTCTGGAAGGTGGCAAGCCTACAGTCCTAATCATGGGACTGAAACCTTCAACCAATGATTGAGTATTTAACTTTGATGGTCAAGAGAGGAGAGGGGCAGTTGAAAAAAATACAAGTTATGATCCGACCGTTTAAATTAGATGAGGTCAAAATTGCTTTAGTAGAAGCTGGAGTAATGGGGATGACTGTTTCTGACGTACGTGGTTTTGGTCGCCAAAAAGGGCAGGCGGAGCCTTATCGAGGTTCAGAATATACCGTTGAGTTTCTGCCCAAAATCCAAATTGAAATCGTGAGCGAAGATAAGCAGGCAGATATGGTAGTAGCTCAAATTATTGCTGCTAATCGGACAGGGGAATTTGGTGACGGAAAAATTTTCATCTCTCCTGTGGAAGAGGTTATTCGTATTCGGACTGGAGAAAAAAACCTGGATGCTATTTAGTCGAACTTTGACTGGGGAACACCGGTCACCGCAGGCACCGGAGGGGCTGTCTCTTGAATCGAATTCAAGAGCTAGCTTGTAAGCCCCGTTCGTTTCACGGTGAAACAGTTGCGGTGCGGTGAAGCAGCGCGGTCTTGGGGAGGCAGTGCGTTGGTGAAGCATTGCGGTCTTGGGGAGCCAGTCCTGAAGACGGGTTTCCCGTCGCAGGGAACTGGCGTTGGTTTCCCCCATGAGCAAATGCTGAAAGGGTTTCCCTCAGTGCGCGTTCCTGAGCCAGTCCGTTGGCGGGGTTCCCCCGCTTGAAGGAACTGGCGTTTGCGGATTATAAATTCCGCAGGGTCGCACTGCTTGAAGCAACTGCCGTGGTTTCCCCCAGAAGCGACTGTTGAACCCGAAGGGTGGTGTAACGGTGACCAGGCGAGGAGACACACAAATTATTTAAGCTAATACGCATTTAATTGACATTATTGACGATTTGCTCGGAAAACATCAACCTTTCTCCCCTGCTCCTCTGCTCCTCTGCCACCCTAACCATGCAATTTAAATGAAGATAAGCTTAGAACTGCTATAGATTTGATTGGCAGGAAATTAGACTGCATAAAAACTACACTCTTGACCTAATAGAACAATACAGAGCAATTAAAGGTTAAGAGCAATGATAACAAATATTAAATCAAACCAGACTTTTGCACAAATCAATCATTCTGATTGGGCTTTTCTACCTAATATGCTGAGTGGTACAGCAGGAATTATTCTGGGCTATGCGATCGCTTTTCTTTTGGGGTGGATTTGAGTATAGATAAGAGCAAAAATTACCATGACACAATCAAAATACGTCTCTTCTCCCCCTGGTTCTGATGAATCGCTAGCTTTTGTGTTGTTTTCAAATCAGTCACTGTATCCTGGTTCTGATTGTGAAGCAACTATGCTTCAAGAAGCTTTGGCTGTTACCCATAATCCGCCAGCAGAAAAAAAACCCAATTATGTTCTCACTTTTGGATTAGAAATATTAGTTAGTCTCCTGTTAATGGGAATGGGATTATTAGTTCAGTTAAGCAACAAAACCGATATTGCTATTACTAGCTTAGAAGTACAGGAAGGAGAAAATATTCACCAGAGATATCAAGCTTAAAAACTGATTAAGGAAGGTCATCATCCAGATATTTGTGCTTCCTTTATTCTTATCGGTAATTAGCTATAACATTTACCAATTATCAGTTATCTATTACTTTTGAGACTCAATCTTAGCTCTAATTTCTTCAACTCTGGCTCGATTGACTCCTAGATCGGATTTACCTAGACGAGAAGCAGAACGAACATGAATAACATTTTCATTAGGATCGAGATAAAATTCCACATCATCTACGTATCCCATTAACTTACTTTTAAATTCTGCATACAGATAATTGTCAGTTTCTGTAATAATAGTTGTCCTTTCCATATTTTCGATTACTTTTTTGACCTCAGAAATAGGCACTGCTGGTAAAGGTTCTACTTTTTCTTTTGAATTGTCACTTTGAGAACTAACACAATTGGGTGTGCCAGGACATGGCTTGAGTTTTCCATCATTTACTCCCAAATCATCTGGTCTTGTTCCTGAAAAATTAAACATTATATTCTGTTCTATAAAACTGATTCATAGTTGTTCATTTTAACGAACAAAGGCATCGAAACAAAGCTGCTCTAAATAAAGGGAGCATTTAAAATTAACTTCAGCAGCATGATAACTTAAAGAGTGAAACGGTTATTTTCATCAGAATTGGTAAAAAAGTTAATTTAAACATTTTTCCTGAGTATGCGTGATGACACCGAGTCAGTCTGGAATTTACAACGTGCTAATAAAATTGCTCTGAGCTTTGCTACCTCTTTAGACTTAGAGGAAATAGCTTGCCTAGCAACAGAGGGATTAGTTAAATATTTCAACTGCACCTTCGCTCGTATTTGGCTAGTCGAACCAGACGGTAAAATGTTGCGATTGGTTGCGTCATCTGGATTATACACTCGTACAGACGGTTCTTTTAGCCGTATCCCCATAGGAAAGTTTAAGATTGGCAGAATTGCTCAAAATCGTGTCTCTCTATTAAGTAATAACCTAGCTTCAGAGTCTTGGGTTAAAGATCCTGAATGGGCGATCGCCAATAAGCTTACCAGTTTTGCAGGTTATCCTCTAGCTACTTCAGACAAGGTAATTGGGGTGTTGGCTGCATTTAGTCAAAATCCTATGAGACAAGAATTTTTAGAAGTCTTATTAAATCTCTGCACTAGCTTAACGGTAGCTTTGGAAATTGCTTCGCTACACCAGAAAGAAAAACAAAATTTACAAGCTGTCAAGTCTAAAATTATTCTTCCCGAACTTTCCCTTTCTGATAGTCTTGCTCATATACTGGTTGAGACAAAGTTGGCAGTTTTAGGCACAGAAAGAAGTCTCGACTTGTCTCAAACTCAAGTATTTTTACAAGTTGCTGAGAGACTTAAAACTCTAGATTGTACTTACTGTCGTTTAATTTATGAAGCAGATTCGGTTTCCTTAGAAGCGATCGCTGATACTTCATCCCTAATTTCTCAGTCACCAAAAGAATGGAAACAGGTAGTTTTTGGTAATTTGATCTCGATCGCCTCATTTTGTGGGGGAATTCTCGAAATCAATACCGAAGCTAGTATTCAAGCAATGCGAGTTTCTTTGAGGTTTCCATCTCCAGTCAATACTGCCGATCTACCCTTGTGTATTCAATGTCGCTTACCACTGTTGCAAACAGGATTTACTCAACTTGCTTATTTAGCTAACTTAAAAGTCTGTGCTAATAATGGAAAACGTCATATTCCCCTACTTACAGATAGCCCTTCTTTAGTATCAACTAGCGATCGCACTATTTGGGTTAATCACAATAATTCAAAAATAGTTCCTAGTGGCATAAAAGCGCAAATCAAACTATCTGCAACTTCTAGTCAATTACGGGAAGCAGTTGAAACTATTATGCAAGGAGATAGTTGGGGACTCGATCATTATACTCAAGAGAAACAAATGCTTTCTCAGCGAGAACAGGAAGTAATTGGACTTTTGGCTCAAGGATTGCGCGATCGTGATATTGCCGAACATCTGCATATTAGTGATAGTACAGTTAAGTTCCACGTTAACAATATTTTAGTCAAGCTAGAAGCAAAAACCAGACTTCAGGCTCTTTATAAGTTAATGAGTACCGATGAATTAGAACTTAATTAAATCGATACAGTTGCCACTTGTTATCAAAGGGTCAAACTCCAACCCCAGTGCTTGTGCTTGTTATGTTTGAGCTGCACGCATTGCCCCCAAAGCTACCACAAGCTCACCTGAACGAACTTTAGATAGCTCACAAGCTTCCCACAAATCAGGAATTGTATATTTGGCTGCCGTCTCAACGACAGCCTCAAAATATCCTGGTAGCCCTACTGTGCCACC